>CAVKLS010000256.1:0-2967 GCA_963657025.1 bacterium
AATATACTCTTGAGGACACGCCGACTCCGACAGCGGAGGAGGTTAAAAAGGCTGAGAAAATCCTTGGAATAGAGTAAGACTTCAAGTATACACATATAAAAGCAAATGAACGGTAGTTTTCGCTACCGTTCATTTTGTTTTATATAAAACTGAAAAAGAAAAGGCGTATGAAAAACATACGCCTAAATTTTGTGTAAATAATTAAATTTACATAGCAGCAAGCTTTTCCTTAAACTCTTCCATGAGATCGGGAATCTGAATGCTCTGCGGGCACTCGATTGTGCATGCACGGCATCCGATGCAGTCGTCTGGACCTGCTTCAAGCTTTGCGATTTCTTCCTTGATTCCCCAGCCGTCGCCGATTTTAACCTTGTTAAACAGAGCAAGTACAGCAGGAATATCAATTCCCATAGGACAGTTAGGTGTGCAGTAGCGGCAAGCTGTACACGGAATAGCAACTGATGAATGGAACTTCTCGCAGACATCGAGAAGGAACTTAACCTCGTCATCGGTGAGTGCCGGTTTGTCAAAGGTTGCAACGTTGTCCTTAATCTGGTCGAGCGTGGACATACCGGAAAGAATGACCTGAATGCCCGGTAAAGACATAAGGAAACGAAGTGCCCATGAAGAAACACTCATGTTCGGTTCTTTTTCCTTAAGCATAGCATTAGTTTCCTCTGTGAGTGAAGAAAGTCTGCCGCCTCTGATTGACTCCATAACAACAATCGGGATATTCATGCCCTTGAGAATTTCGTACTCCTCTTTTGCTGTGCCGTAAAGCCAGTCAAAATAGTTAAGCTGAATCTGAGCAAAATCCCAGTCACGAAGCTCTGCGAATCTCTTCAGAACAGCGGGGGAAGCGTGAGAGGAGAAACCAAGATTTTTGATTCTTCCAGCTTTCTTCTGCTCCTCGAAGTACTGAATGCAACCGCTGTCAATGTACTTGTCGGCAGAAGCATCCATAACCGCATGAATAAGATAGAAGTCAACGTGGTCTGTGTGCAGCTTTTTGAGCTGCTCCTCAAAGCAAGCCTTGTAGTCCTCGGTTGCGTTGATGTTAAACTTTGTCGCAATTGTGAAGGAATCTCTTGGGTATCTGTCGACCAATGCCTGACCGAGAAAATCCTCGCTCTTTTTTCCGTGATATACATAAGCTGTGTCAAAATATGTTATACCGTGGGAAACAGCATAGTCGATAATCTCTTCTGCGGCTTTGTAGTCAATCGGAGTGCCCTCGACATCCTTCTGAACGGGAAGTCTCATAGCGCCCATTCCGAGAACAGAAACCTTTTGACCTTTGTAATCTCTGTAAATCATAATAAAATCCTCCCTGTCTTGTGCCTTCACTATCAGCACATTTTACAACTTATGCACACATTTTACACCTTAAAGTGGACTTTAAGTCAATAGTTTTTGTTTATTTATTTTCGTGTTTTTTCTTTTTGAGTGCTTTTTCAAGCTCGTCAATAACGATTTCGAGAGCCTTTAATCTCGCGTACTTTTTGTCGACGGATTCAAGAACATACCAAGGTGCAAATGTTGTATTTGTCTTTGCAAGCATTTCATTGACGGCATTCTCGTAAAGATCCCATTTTTCTCGGTTTCTCCAGTCCTCGTCTGTGATTTTCCATTGTTTTTCAGGGGTGTTCTGGCGGTCGGTGAAACGTTCAAGCTGGGTTTTGTTGTCAATCTGCACCCAGAATTTGATAATCACTGCGCCCCAATCGGAAAGCTCCTTTTCAAATTCGTTGATTTCGTTGTATGCACGCTGCCAATCATTTTCCGAGCAGAAGCCTTCGAGTCTCTCAACCATAACTCTTCCGTACCAAGTGCGGTCAAAAATAGAAATGTGACCGGTCTTCGGCAGTCTGTTCCAGAATCGCCAGAGGTAGTGTCTCGCTTTTTCAGCAGGCTCAGGGCTTGCAATCGGATGCACTATATAACCGCGAGGGTCAAGAGCCTGAGTTATTCGCTTGATGTTTCCGCCTTTTCCTGCGGCATCCCAGCCCTCATATGCAATGATTACGGGAATTTTGGCGGCGTAAATTTCATCATGAAGCTCACGCAGTCTGTTTTGAAGAAGCTTGAGCTTTATCTTGTAGTCTTCTTCGGTGACAGATTTTTCTGCCAAGCTTATATCAGATAACTTAATAGTCTTCCGCATCGGGAAGGAGTTTTGCAAAATCGGCACGGCAAGCGATTTGTTTTTAAGCGCTGTGTCGATTCCCTGATTCAGGTATTGCAATACGGCAAGCTCGGCGATTTTCTTGTCTTTGGCGTCAATGATATACCACGGGGCTGACGGTCGGTTGGTGTCGGTAATATAGTTTTCGTAGACCTTTAGACATTCGTCATAGTGCTTGTTCTCCCATAAGTCGTCGTCATCAACCTTCCATGACGAAGCGGGGGATTCGAGCAAGGTTTTCAATCGTTTCTTCTGTTCCTTTTTAGAAATTTGAAGGAAGAATTTCATGACGAGGTAGCCGTTATCCGTTAAGGTTCTCTCGGCGGTATTTATACTGACTATTCTCTTTTTGTAGTCATCCTTAGAAAGAGAACCGTCCAGCACTCCGTCCGTGACTTCTTCCATCCAGCAGGTATCAAAAAATTTGTATTTACCCGCTTTGGGGATTTCCTTGAAATATCTCCAAAGGAAAGGTTTTCTCTTTTCTTCCTCGGTCGGTTCGGAGTCCATTGTGGCAACATCGAAAAATCTCGGATCTATCTCATCAATAACCCTTGCGATGAGGCTTCCCTTTCCCGAGGAGCCCCAGCCCTCGATTATGACCATAACGGGAAGATTTGCTTCCTTGATTTTCATCTGATTGGCAGACAGCTTTTCCTTTTGCTTTTTCAGAAAGTCTTTAAGCTCGTCTTCACTCAGCTTTTCGTGCTTAGCGGCTTCTTTTAACATGAAAAATCTCCTCCTTTGAGCACATTTGATTAAAGATATTAACTGTATTAAGT
>CAVKLS010000257.1:0-2941 GCA_963657025.1 bacterium
GATTTTACTCTGATCCATTTGTATTTCCTTTAAATTCGATAAAATAAATTATTTCTTGAAATTAATATTACTCTATTTTATAACATAAATCGGAGATTATAGCAATAAAAAAGTAACGTGCGCACGCTAAGTTCACGCTTGAAAACCGTGCTCTTTTGTTTTAATATTAGCATATCAATTAAGTTTAAAAGGTGTGAAAAAAATGACAACTAACGATTATATTTCAAGCGGCAAAGCCGTTTTGGGAATTGAGCTCGGCTCCACAAGAATAAAAGCCGTATTAATAGGCGAGGACTTCTCCCCCATTGCCTCGGGAAGTCACGAGTGGGAAAATTCTCTCGTCAACAACCTCTGGACATATTCCCTCGAGGAGGTTAAAAGCGGCATTCAGGACGCTTTTTCCGACCTAAAAAAAGATGTTTCGGATAAATACGGCGTAAAGCTCACAAAGCTCAGTGCCTTGGGCTTTTCAGCCATGATGCACGGTTTCCTTGCTTTTGACAAGAACGGCAATCAGCTTGGAGAATTCCGCACTTGGAGAAACACGAACACGGGCGAAGCCGCCGCCGCTTTAACCGAAAAATTTAACTTTAACATTCCGCTTCGATGGAGCATCTCCCATCTCTATCAGGTCATTCTCGACCGTGAGCTGTTCGCAAAGGACATCGCATTCATGACCACGCTTGCCGGCTATGTTCACATGGTTCTGACAGGCGAAAAGGTTCTCGGCGTCGGTGACGCATCGGGTATGTTCCCGATAGATTCGTCAACAAACGATTACGACAGACACATGGCAGAGATTTTCGACGGAATACTCTCAGAAAACGGCATGGAGTATAAGCTTTTCGATGTTCTTCCGAAGGTTCTCACGGCGGGCGAAAACGCAGGCGTGCTCACAGAAGAGGGTGCACTCTATCTCGACCCAACAGGCGAGCTTCAGCCGGGCTGTCCGGTAGCTCCTCCCGAGGGCGATGCGGGCACAGGCATGACCGCAACCAACAGCGTTGCCGTGAGAACAGGCAATGTTTCGGCAGGCACATCGGTTTTCTCGATGAGCGTTATCGAAAAACCGCTCAAGAAGGTTCATCCCGAAATCGACATGGTCACCACGCCGACAGGCAAGCCGTGCGCTATGGTTCATGTCAACAACTGCACCTCCGATATAAACGCCTGGGCAAAAATGTTTGTTTCAGCCGCCGAGGGCTTCGGCTTCAAGCTTGACTACTATGACGCTCTTTCGGCAATCTTTGCAGCAGCCACAAAGGGAAAACCCGACTGCGACAACATCATCAGCATAGGCTATTTCTCAGGTGAACCCGTCACGGGTCTGAGCGAGGGCAGACCACTTCTTGCAAGAAGTCCCGAATCGGATTTTTCTTTCGCAAATCTCTCGAAGTCTCTCCTCTACTCTGCATGTGCGGCTCTCAAAATCGGCAACGACATTCTCTTTGAGGACGAGGGCGTCACCATGGATAAATTCTACGGTCACGGCGGCTTCTTCAAGGCAAAGGGCATAGGGCAGAGCGTTATGGCAAATGCACTCGGCATTCCCGTTTCAGTAATGGAGACAGCCGGCGAGGGCGGCCCCTGGGGCATGGCACTTCTTGCAAGCTATCTCATAAACAAAGACGAAAACGAAACTCTTGAAAGCTTCCTCGAGAATAAGGTTTTCGCAAAAAGCGAATGCTCAACCGTTCTCCCCGACGAGAATGGCAGAAAGGGATTTGGCGATTACATCAAGTCGTATTCTGCACTTTTAGCGGCTGAAAAGGCGGCTGTGAACGCAATCAAGCTTTGATTTTTTGGAATGCATGCAAAAATAAAATCGGTCTGAAATCATACAGAAAGTCCGTTTATGCATAAAATTCGTGAATATTCATCGTTTTATTCATAAATTTCTGTATAAATATTCAAATTGGGTCTTGATTTTTTATAAAACCCGTGTATAATAATCATTGTGGTCGGCACAATGCCGATTAAATAATCAAGTAATTTAAAATTTTCAAATACAACGGTCGGTTGTGATCGGTGTTCGGAAAAGCTTCACGCTTTACCGAAGAAAGGAAGAATATCATGGCTAAGTCAAAGAAAGACATCAAAAAGGTTGTCCTCGCTTATTCCGGAGGACTTGATACATCAATCATCATTCCTTGGCTCAAGGAAAACTATAACAACTGCGAGGTTATCGCTGTTTCCGGTGACGTAGGACAGGGCACCGAGCTTGACGGTCTCGAAGAGAAGGCACTTAAGACAGGTGCTTCCAAGCTCTACATCCTCGACCTCACAGAGGAGTTCATCACAGATTACGTTTATCCGACAGTTCAGGCAGGCGCTGTTTACGAGAACAAGTACCTTCTCGGCACAAGCTTCGCTCGTCCGATCATCGCAAAGAAGATAGTCGACATCGCTCTCAAAGAGGGCGCAGACGCAATCTGCCACGGATGCACAGGTAAGGGTAACGACCAGGTTCGTTTCGAGCTTACAATCAAGGCATTCGCTCCCGATATGACAATCATCGCTCCTTGGCGTGAGTGGTCAATCAAGTCCCGTGAGGAGGAGATTGAGTACGCTGAGGCTCACAACATCCCGCTTAAGATTAACCGTGAGACAAACTACTCCAAGGATAAGAACCTCTGGCATCTTTCCCACGAGGGTCTTGACCTTGAGAATCCGGCAAACGAGCCGCAGTATGAGAAGCCGGGCTTCCTCGAGCTTGGTGTTTCTCCTATCGACGCTCCGGACGAGCCGACATACATCACTCTTCACTTTGAGAAGGGTGTTCCCACAGAGCTCAACGGCGAGAAGCTTGGCGGCAAGGACATGGTCACAAAGCTTAACGAGCTCGGCGGAAAGAACGGTATCGGTCTTGCGGACATCGTTGAGAACAGACTTGTCGGCATGAAGAGCCGTGGCGTTTACGAGACTCCCGGCGGAGCAATCC
>CAVKLS010000258.1:0-2941 GCA_963657025.1 bacterium
GCTGTACATGGCCTGAAGCACCAAAGCACCGAGAATAGGCAGCATGAAACCAATCATTTTCTTGGGAATCGAGCCTGTGGTGAAATCCTGCTTGTCATTCATATATCTTTCCTCCTGTTAAAAGTCCGACCAAAGTCAAACTGAATACTCAGAACCATCATGGCACACATTATTTTTCAACCCTAATCATCACTTTGCTAAATTAAACACAAAACAGTTAAGTGCATAACAATCCTGAAATTTGCGCTTATATTATATGAAAAAAAGCACTCAAAATCAACGATTTATTAAGGAATATTTTACAATTATTGATTTGACAATACTATCCATTCAAAGTACAATATATTTTGTATAAGATTGTCAAAAAGAAAGCAAAAAGCAACCGCCAAAGGGGGTAAAAGCTTGAGTGATAATAACAGAAATCCTCTTGACGAGGAATTCAGAAATTCATACACATATAAGGTCGCAAAGGAGCTCGAAAAAAGCGTTGAGGTCATCGGCAGAGAAGTCGGAAAAGGCGTCGAAAACGTAATAAACGAGGTACAGAAAACCGTAGAAACCAACGGCAACGGCTACCGCAAGGAAACCACCTCACGCCGCACAACCTACAACGGAAGCGGCTACAATCCCAATCAGAATCAAAGACAATACGGCTATAATTTCGACCCGAATACGGGTGAGCCGATAAACAAAAATCAGACGGTAAACAGTAACCCCGTAAGAAACCCGGGACGCAAGAAAAAAGACAAGTCGGAGTCTGTTCCGAAGTGGATGTTCATTGTGGGCGCTTTTGTTATTCTTCCCATGTTCTCAAATATCTTCTGGTTCTCGGATCTTATTCCCGCCGCCGCATCGGCATGTGTTGCGATAGGTGCATACCACGGTGCGAAAGCCGTTAAGAAGTGGTGGATAAAGCGCAAGGAGAAAAAGGCGCACGAGGAGTACCTGAAAGATCTCGAGGAGGCGTCTATCCGTGCGGAGGAAAGAGCCGCCGCAGAAAGAGCCGCCAAGGAGAGAGTAAGAAAAGCCGAGGAGGAAGCCGCAGAGGCAAAAAGGCGTGCCGATATGGCTGTTAAGCAGACGGGAGACCCTGAGCTTGACAAGGTTATCGACGAGGGAAACAAATATATCATCGCACTGAGAGAAGCAAACGACGCTATCCCGGGCGAGGATATTTCCAATTCGATAGACAGAATAGAAAAGGCATGCAAGGGAATTTTCGAGTATGTTCGTGAGCATCCGTCCAAAACAGGAGAAATCAAGAAATTCATGAATTACTATCTTCCCACCACTCTCAAGCTGCTCAAAAGCTACGAGAACCTTCAAAATCAGACGGTCAAGGGCGAGAACATCACCTCGACCATGTTCGATATAGAGGGAATGATGGTCACAATTGCGAGCGCATTCGAGAAAAAGCTCGACCAGCTCTTCGAGAGCGACTCACTCGACATTTCAGCCGACATTGCGGTCTTTGAGAACCTATTGGCAAGCGAGGGACTCACAGACGACGGCAAAAATATATCTTTAACAAAATAATCCATGAAATAAGCAATATAATCTATTGAGGTAAAATAAACAATATTACAGAAAAAGGAAGGTAAAAAGAAATGCCGGAAAACAACATGCCTATGTTAACTCTCGAGCCGGAGCCGACTGCTCCAACTCTCACTCTTGATACTCAGGAAGAGGAAAAGGTAGAAAATCCGATTGCCGACGCACTTGCAAACGAGCCGCAGCTTTCCCCCGAGGAACAGAAGGTTGTCGATGATTTCGCTCAGAAAATAGACATCACAAACAGCTCTGTTATCATGCAGTACGGCAGTGCCGCTCAGAAAAAAATGTCCACATTCTCCGATACTGCTCTCGAGAACGTCAAAACCAAGGATTTGGGAGAAATAGGCGATCAGATATCGGATCTCGTTATCGAGCTGAAAAGCTTTGACGCACAGGAAGAAGAGAAGGGCGGCTTTTTCGGACTTTTCAAGAAGCAGACAAACAAGCTTGACGCCATGAAGGTCAAATATGCAACCGCCGAGACAAACGTTGAGAAAATCAAGGAGAACCTCGAAAATCATCAGGTTCAGCTTATGAAAGACATCGTCATTCTCGACAAGCTCTACGATGAGAATTTGCAGTATCACAAGGAGCTTTCCATGTACATCATCGCAGGAAAGAAAAAGCTTGCCGAGGAAAGAGCAACGACCTTAGTCGAACTCAAGGATAAGGCTCAAAAATCGGGACTTGCCGAGGACGCTCAGGCGGCAAACGATTTTGCCAATATGTGCGATAACTTCGAGAAGAAGATAAACGACCTCGAGCTCACAAGAATGGTTTCCATTCAGATGAGCCCGCAGATTCGTCTTATTCAGAACAACGACCGCATTATGGCTGAGAAAATCCAGTCCACTATCGTAAACACAATTCCGCTTTGGAAGAGCCAGATGGTTCTTGCCATGGGACTTTCTCATTCACAGCAGGCTACTAAGGCACAGCGTGAGGTTACCAACATGACGAACGAGCTCCTCAAGAAGAATGCCGAGGCACTCAAGATGAGCACGATTGAGACGGCAAAGGAGTCGGAGCGCGGAATTATCGACCTTGAAACTCTCAAGCAGACAAACCAGTCGCTCATCTCAACTCTTGACGAGGTTATGAAAATTCAGGAAGACGGAAAGGCTAAGCGCAGAGAGGCTGAAGCCGAGCTTGGAAAGCTTGAAAACGAGCTTAAGCATAAGCTTCTTGACATCAAATCCTAAAACGCAAGAGCCGACCTCAAAAGTCGGCTCTTATCAAATGAAGGCAAACAAGATGAAGAAAAATCTCAAAAAATATGCCGCCGCTGTGATAAGCGTGGCACTTCTTGCCTCACTGTCAACAACGGCACTCGCAGACGATTACTACTATCAGGACTCCACCGATGATTATGATTACGGTGACTACT
>CAVKLS010000259.1:0-2856 GCA_963657025.1 bacterium
AGTACGGTATGTATGCCGATTACGGCATTCACAAGGACGAGCTTAAGGATTTGGTTCTCTTCTATTCCTCCACGGAGAAGAAGCCTGTCACCCTCGCCGAGTATGTCTCGAGAATGAAGCCTGAGCAGAAGAGCATCTACTATGTTTGCGGTGAGAATGTCGACAGAATGGCATCACTTCCGCAGACGGAGACGGTAACCGCAAAGGGCTATGAGATTCTTTATCTCACTCAGGAGGTCGATGAGTTTGCACTCAAGACCTTGGCGGAGTATCAGGAGAAGGACTTCAAGAATATTTCTTCCGACGATCTCGGACTTGAGACAGAGGAAGAGAAGGCAGAGGCTGAAAAGAAGGTTGAAGAGAGCAAGGAGCTTCTCGAGAACATGAGAAAGGCTCTTGACGGCAAGGTAGTAGCCGTTAAAATTTCTTCAAGACTTACAAAGCACCCCGTATGTCTTTCTTCCGAGGGTCAGATTACTCTCGAGATGGAAAAGGTATTCGCAAGAATGCCGCAGGCTACGGCGGGCGGCGAGGTCAAGGCTGAGAGAGTTCTTGAGATCAACCCCGACCATCCGATTTTTGAGGTTCTCAAGAATCTGAACGAAAACGATCAGGATAAGCTTAAGGCTTATTCCGAGCTTTTATACGACCAGGCTGTTCTCATCGAGGGACTTCCTGTTGACGACCCTGTTGATTTTTCCAACAGAATTTGTGAGCTTATGAAATAAGCGAAAGGGTTTTAAGTGAACACCTACGATTATGCTACCGCCACGTTGCCGAATAACGGCAACATGGTGTATGATCCGAAATTCGGTTACATCACACCGAAAAAGCTTGAGAAAAAACGCCTCAGACGCCACATGACCGCGCTGGCTTTTTTGCCGATTGTCATGTACACGCTGATGCTTTCGTATACGATGCTGAGCGTCAGATTTCTGTCGCTCAACGGCTATTGTAATTTTCAGGCTTACCCCGAGACATCGGGCATTCCGCCCATGATTTACTATGCACTGCAGTGCTTCTCTTCGCCGTTTGCGATTTTTCTGCCGTTCTTTATATATGCGGCGGCATCGAAAAATATTACGATGAGCGAGGCAATCAGAGTAAATAAGGTGAAATTCGGCGATAAGCTTTTGATTATCTTTGCGGGACTTTCGATTTGCCTTCTGGCAAATTTCCCGTCAAGCTGGCTCGGAAGCTATCTCTCGAGATTCGGCTATGATGCGTCTTCATCGAGCGTTACGCCGACAGAGCCGATTTTAATGGCACTTTACTTCATCGAGGTAGCCGTTATGCCTCCCGTTTTTGAGGAGTTTGCGTTCAGAGGCGTTATCCTCGGTTCGCTCAGAAAATACGGCGACTGCTTTGCAATCATCACATCGGCGTTTATTTTCGGCTGTATGCACATGAGTGCGACAAGCATTCCGTTTGCATTTATATCGGGCCTTGTAATGGGCTTTGTATATGTCGTGACGGGCAATATATGGGTGAATATCGGAATTCATTTCCTGAACAACGGTATTAGCGTCGGACTTGATCTGATTGAGAAAAACTGCCCCGAACAGGTAGCCGTTATTCTTGATTTTCTCCTGTTCTACGGAATGATAATTCTCGGAATAATCTGTCTTATCGTACTTCTCGTCAAGAAAAAGGTACCGTTCAGACTTTATAAGCCTGAGAAGAAAATAAGCTGGATTTCCAAGCTTGAATGCACAGTATTCAATCCCGGCTTCATTTGCTTTTTGATTATGGTCGGTGCTGTCACAACGCTTGATTTCATAGGTGTTTACTGATGCTCGAATTTATCCCCGAAAAAAGATTTATGCTCGAAGCAATCCGCCTTGCGAAGGAAGCGGCTGACTGCGGCGAGGTTCCTGTTGGTGCGGTTGTCGTGCTTGACGGAAAGATAATCGGCAGAGGACGAAACTCCCGTGAGGAAAGAAACGACCCTATGGGTCATGCTGAAATATCGGCTATTCGTGAGGCGAGCGTCAATCTCGGAACATGGCGCTTGAGAGGTGCAGAGCTTTATGTCACTCTTGAGCCGTGTCCGATGTGTGCGGGCGCAATCATAAACTCGAGAATCGAGAGGGTTATTTTCGGTCTTGAGGACGAGACGATGGGCGCATGCGGCACGGCGGTCGACCTGATGAAGCTGAAAAGAGCGTTCAGACCGAAAATTTTCCGCTGCTTCATGGAGGACGAGTGCAGAGAGCTTATAAGAGACTTTTTCGACAAACTCAGAACAGATTAACTTAAATTTTAGCGAAAGCACAGCTTTTTGGCTGTGCTTTTTTATATTGCATGAATGAGAAAGACAAGGAGCTGCGAAATTCACACTGAAAGAAATTTCAGCACGATAATTTCTGTGCTTTGCGTTTTGCATATATCTATTTTCACAAAAATAACAGGCTAATTTGAAAAAAATATTATGCGACCGAAGGTTTAATAATAATGCCGACTGTGCTAAAATAAGAAATAAATGCGATATTGTCGGTTGATAATATTTACTTTTGCAAATTTACGGATTTCTGATGAAGAAAGGAAAATTTTTCATGGTAACAAGAATTTTCGTTGAGAAGAAAAAGGGCTATGATATCGAAGCTCAGCACACAAAGGCTGATATTGTATCTAACCTCGGTATCAAGGGCTTAGAGGAGCTTCGAATCCTCAACAGATACGATGTTGAGGGACTTTCCGACGAGGAATTTAAGACAGCATCTTACACTATTTTTTCAGAGCCTAACGTTGATAACGTTTATGATGAGGACTTCACTCCTTCATCGGAGTATAAGATATTTGCCACAGAGTATCTTCCCGGTCAGTATGACCAGAGAGCAGACTCTGCCGCTCAGT
>CAVKLS010000260.1:0-2854 GCA_963657025.1 bacterium
GCCTCAGACAAATCAATATCAGGCTGATACAGCTTCCTCACCTTGTACCTATCTTTCAAATAGACCATACCGCCATAATGATCGGCGTCGGGATGTGTTATAAAAACAGCTTCAAAGCAGTCTATTCCAAGCTTCTGAAAATAACGGTCGAGCAGTTTTCCGCTCACATATCCACCGCAGTCTATAAGAACCCACTTGTCTGAAAACGAAAGCAGAGCACAGTCGGCTTGATTAACATCGATGAACGTTACTGTAATTCTCGCTTTTTCATCCGATAATCCGGCCGCCTTGTTAAATAATCTCTTTTCGCACTCTCTGCCCACGCCAAAGACAATAAGGAACAGGAACACCGCCGCACAAATAAGCTTGAGGGCTTTTGCTATAATATTAAAGAATTTCGCCATTATCTACTGTTTCGTCATCTGAGACAGGAGCTTGAGTTGTTCCGTCTTTTTGCATATTTCTTTCAAGCCACTGAGCCTTAGTAAGCAACACCTGTCTTGGCTTAGATCCCTGATACGGCCCAACATATCCGAGCTGTTCAAGCTCATCGATATATCTTCCCGCTCTCGCATAACCGATTCTCAGTTTTCTCTGTAACAGCGAAGTGGACGCCTGCCCTGCCTCAACGCATATCTTTAGTGCTTCTTCAAGCAATGCATCGCCGCTGTCGGACTGACTTTCATCAGAACCGTTACCCTTTTGCTGCTTATCCTGAGCGGCAACCGCATTCTGTTCGATAGCCTCTGCGATTTCATCGTCATAGCTTATCTTTCTTCCATGCTTAATGAAATCAACAACCTTTTCGATTTCACCGTCAGAAACAAAACAACCCTGGACTCGTGTGGGCTTTTGAGAGCCGACAGGAGAAAACAGCATATCGCCTCGACCGAGAAGCTTTTCTGCACCCTGAGTATCCAGTATGGTTCTTGAATCTATCGCAGAAGAAACAGCAAAAGCAATTCGGCTTGGAATGTTAGCCTTGATAAGACCTGTAACAACGTCAACCGTTGGACGCTGAGTTGCAACAACCAAATGCATACCAGCCGCACGAGCCATCTGAGCGAGTCGACAGATAGAATCTTCTACCTCATTAGGCGCCGCCATCATAAGGTCGGCAAGCTCATCGATTATAACAACAATATGCGGCATTTTAAGCATCGGCTGACCGAAATCATCCTCATAGTTGTTCATCTTTGCGAGCTCATTATAGCCCTTGATATCACGGACATTAAACTCCGCAAATGTCTTGTAACGGTTTAGCATTTCTGTAACCGCCCAGTTAAGCGCACCTGCCGCTTTTCTCGGATCAGTGACAACAGGAACAAGCAAATGCGGTATTCCGTTATAAACGCCAAGCTCAACTACCTTAGGGTCAACCATAAGAAAACGCACATCATCGGGACTTGACTTATAGATAAGGCTGATGATAAGTGAATTAATACATACCGATTTACCTGAACCGGTCGTACCTGCAATCAGCAAATGCGGCATCTTAGCCAAATCGGTAATAACCACCTCTCCTGCAATATCCTTTCCGAGCGCAACAGTCAAAGGTGCTTTGTTCATGATAAACTTATTTGACTCGATAAGCTCCTTCATTCCGACAGTGGATTTATTTAGATTCGGAACCTCTATGCCGACAGCCGCTTTACCGGGAATAGGAGCTTCAATTCTTATTCCTGCCGCCGCAAGATTCAAAGCCAAATCATCGGCAAGACCTGTAATTTTACTTATTTTAACGCCCGCCGCAGGCTTGATCTCATATCGTGTTACAGACGGACCACGTGCGATATCAACAATCTGTGCCTTAACTCCAAAGCTTGCCAAGGTATCAATAAGAACCTTTCCGTTGGTTTGGAGTTCCTCTGTTTCTACACTTGCGTCAAGCTTTTCTGTCTCTTTAAGAAGAGTAACAGGTGGGAAAATATAGGTTTTCTCGTCATCCTTGTGCTGATCGTAAAGAGACATCTCCGCCTTGCTTGCAATCTCGGCTTTTTCAGCCTCTTCTCTTTTTTCCATATATTCCTCGGCAGCTTGCTTTGCGTTGTCAAGGGATTCATCAGAAAGGTCTATCGGTGTTACTACCGCACTTTCCTGTTTTTCTTCTCTCAATATGTTCTGAGCAGAATTATTAATAGGTGAAGCAGAATATTCAACTGGTTCATCTTCGGTATAATTGTTTTCTGCTGTTATTTCTGAAAGGCCCTCGGATTCGATATAAGGCTCTTTATCAGAAAGATCTACATCATCAACACCCGAGCTTATGTCTTCAAACTGATACTCTGACGAACTCACTTCTTCAACAGGCATGCTTTCAGAAACCGTATCACCTAATGATTCGTCCTTTTTAATTTTCGCACTTGGCTCGGCATTCTGAGTTTCAGAACTATCGGTGCTCTCGATAACCTCACCGGTTTCCCTGTTAATGAGTATCGGTGCCGCTCCGAATGCGGTTGGTATTTTTTCATCGATTGGGTTAGCAGGAACCTTACTTAATGCCTCGTCGCTGAAATGAAATACAAAATCATCTTTATTTTCAGAATTGACTGATGCGGAAAGCTTATCTTTCATGCCAAAGCTTTCGTAAATATCACTTTTGCTGGAAGATACTTCATCACTTTTAGCCTTACCGACTCTCTTTCCCGATTCGGCAGAAACATCAATTTCAGAAGTGTCGATAACAGAATTTGAGTTACCCTTGATTATTCTCTTGTTTGGTTCTGAAAATACAGGATGTTCAAAAGAAAGTCCGCTTACATAGTCATCCCTGTTTTCACTCTTATCCTCACGGTTCTCACGCTGAAGCGGAGGATTGTCTATGAGAATTTGTCTTTCTTCCCTTCTTAACTCC
>CAVKLS010000261.1:0-2851 GCA_963657025.1 bacterium
AATTTACGGAGTCAAAGAGGAAACAGGCGCTCATGTTGAGTTTCTTCTTCTGAAGAACCTCGGAAACGACACGTGGGAGGCTCTTGCGGGCCCCGGCAAGCGTGCAAAAAAAGGTACTAAATTTGTATTCGGCGACGGTATACTTCGCTGTGAGGTTATCGATGTTCACGATGACGGAAACAGAATAATCAAATTTGATTACGAAGGAAACAATTTCTTCGCCGTTCTCGATAAGGTCGGACAGATGCCGCTTCCGCCTTACATTAAAGAAAAACTTGAGGACCAGGAGAGATACCAGACCGTATATTCTCATGAAATCGGCTCTGCCGCGGCTCCTACCGCAGGTTTGCATTTCACAAACGAACTTCTCGATAAAATCAGAGCCAAGGGAATTAAGACGGGCTTTGTCACGCTTCACGTGGGATTGGGAACCTTCCGCCCCGTAAGCGCCGAGAATATAACTGACCACAAGATGCACTCCGAGCATTACTATATGCCAAAGGAAACTGCCGACCTCATCAATGAGACAAAGAAAAACGGCGGAAGAGTTGTCGCTGTCGGAACAACAAGCTGCAGAACCATTGAGTCTGTCGCTAAAATCGAGGGTTGTTTCAAGGAGAGCTCAGGCTGGACGGATATTTTCATTTATCCGGGATACGAATTTAAGGGCATAGACTGCCTTATCACTAACTTCCATTTGCCCGAAAGCACTCTCGTTATGCTGGTTTCCGCTTTGGCGGGAAGAGAGAACATTCTGAATGCATACAAGGAGGCTGTAAACGAAAGATACAGATTCTTCAGCTTCGGAGACGCAATGTTCATCTACACAAACGGAAACAAGGGAAAGGAGAGCGAATAAATGTATAAGCTTATAAGCAAAGAGGGAAAGGCAAGACGAGGAGAATTCATTACTGTTCACGGTACCGTTCAGACTCCTGCCTTCATGAATGTTGCAACCGCAGGCGCAATCAAGGGCGGAGTATCTGCCTATGACCTCAAAGACCTTGACTGTCAGGTTCAGCTTTGCAATACCTACCACATGCACTTAAGACCGGGCGACGACATCGTGAACAAGCTTGGCGGCGTGAGAAAATTTACTGGCTGGAGCGGCCCCGTCCTCACGGACAGCGGCGGATTTCAGGTCTTTTCGCTCGCAAAGCTCAGAAACATCAAGGAGGAGGGTGTAACCTTCGCTTCTCACATTGACGGACACAAGATATTCATGGGTCCTGAGGAGAGCATGAGAATACAGTCTAACCTCGCTTCCACAATTGCTATGGCTTTTGACGAATGCGTTGAAAATCCCGCACCGTATCAGTATGCTAAAAATTCCAGTGAAAGAACAATCCGTTGGCTCAAGCGCTGTAAGGACGAGATGGCAAGACTTAATTCTCTTGAAACAACGCTCAACAAAAACCAGCTTCTTTTCGGAATTAATCAGGGCTGTACCTTTGACGATTTGCGTGTGGACAACATGAAGGCCATTGCCGAAATGGAGCTTGACGGATACGCAATCGGCGGTCTTGCAGTCGGAGAAGAGGCAAGCGTCATGTATCACATCATCGAGCAGGTGGAGCCGTTTGCCCCCGAAAACAAGATTCGCTATCTTATGGGCGTCGGAACACCGGCAAATATCCTCGAAGCAGTAAGAAGAGGAGTAGACCTTTTTGACTGCGTTATGCCTACGAGAAACGCCCGCCACGGTCAGCTTTTCACTCACGAGGGAATCAGAAATCTAAACAACGCAAAGTATACGCTTGACGAAAAGCCGATTGACGAGAAATGCGGCTGTCCCACATGCCAAAAGTTCACAAGAGCATATGTGCATCACCTCTTCAAGGCTAATGAAATGCTCGGTATGCGCTTGGCTGTCATGCACAATCTCTATTTCTACAATCACCTCATGCAGGATATAAGAGACGCACTTGACGAAAACCGTTTCGAGGAATTCTACAAAGAGAACATTGACGTAATTTCAAAAAGAATTTAAATTTTCCTTGATAAAACCAAAGACATTTGTTAGAATAGGAAACGTTACATAACATAGCAAAGTATAAGGAAAGGACTTATATAGAATGAATTCTATCGCTTTAACTACTTCAGGCTCATCATCAACATCAATGATTTTGATGTTAGCTATCTACGCTGTATTCATCGTTCTCCTTTATTTCTTGTTCTTCAGACCGCAGAATAAGAGAAAAAAGCAGGAAGCTCAGATGAGAAGCAACGCTCAGGTTGGTGACGAGGTCACAACAATCGGCGGAATCAGCGGCAAGATTGTTGCTGTCAAGGAAGAGACAGACTCTGTTATCATCGAGACAGGCACAGACCGCACAAAGCTTCGTGTTAAGAGATGGGCTATCGGTTCTGTCGATACCGCTCACGACAACGAGGAAACAAAGTAATTATTACCGGACGGATAAAAAGCTGTGGTGATTTTTCGCCGCAGCTTTTTTCGCACCTTAAACCCACAAAATTTTTGCAAAAAACGAAAAAATGTTCGTGAAAGGGTAGAGTTTGGTACATATGTTTGTGTTATAATGGTTTCAAAGAAAATCATACGTATGAAAAAATAAAAAAGGAACATAAACATAATACAAACAGTAAGGCTATTGTTTGTTCTGCGAAAATGAAAGGGGAACAGTAATATGGGCATTTTTGCGCTGGCTTTTGCATTGCTTCCGATACTTGCGGTAAACGAAATGAGAAGAAACGGCAGCTATGTGACTGAGAAGAGGAAAAAATCAAGACGGTAAAACGGCTGTGTTATGCGGCTTTTTTCTAAAAATAAAAAATAAAACAAATTTTTTTAAAAAAAGACTTTACAAAACGGTAAGCGTTTGATATAATA
>CAVKLS010000262.1:0-2850 GCA_963657025.1 bacterium
GTGATGATTCTGATGCTCGATTTTTTTATTTTATGCTGTTGTGCTGTGGTGTATTTGAATGAATGTTTTAGCCTAAATCGTAAAGCTTTGACCCGAATTTTGTTGGGTTAAAGGATAAAATATTTTTGCGCTGTTCGTCTGTACAAAACACCTGTCTTTGTGGTAGAATACATTTCACAAGAAAAAGAAAATAAGAGGTGATAAATGTGAAGAAAATTACTGCATTTATCTTAAGCTCATTGCTTTTACTGCTAAGCTTTTCAGGCTGCAGCAGTAGCGGTAACAAGATTAAGATAGGTGCGGCTGGACTTGGCGGCGGCTACCATGAGTTCGGTGATGCGCTTGCCAACATTATGAATACCGATGACAGCAAATACGAGCTTGAGGTCAAAACAACAGCGGGCTCTGCGGCTAATCTGAGATTGCTTTCGGAGGACTATATCCAGCTTGCCATTGCTCAGGCTGATATGATAAACGACGCATATTACGGAGAGGGATCTTATGAGGACAACAGCTATCAGGGCTTCAGCGCGGTAGCGGCGCTCTACACAGAGGCTTGCCAGATTGTAGTGCGTGACGACTCCGATATCACTTCGATTGATGACCTTCAGGGAAAGAAAGTCAGCACGGGAGAGGCTGAATCCGGCACGGAGCAGAATGCACGGCAAATTCTTTCGGTCTACGGACTTGGAGATAATCTTGTTGACGCCGTAAGTCTCGATTATTCCGATGCGGCGGTAGCACTTCAAAACGGTGAGATCGATGCGTTTTTCTGCACAGCAGGAATTCAGACAACGGTTATCGACGAGCTTTCCAAGCAGTGCGGCATCCGTATTTTGAGCCTTGATGATAAGCATATTGACAAGCTTATGAAGGGATACGGCTTTTACACAAAGTTTGAAATTCCGTCGGGAACATATCAGGGACAGAGCGATGCGGTGACAACGGTCGGCGTTAAGGCGGTGTTGCTTGCAAGCAATAAACTCAGCGCACTAACAGTTGAGGATTTTACAAAGCTTTTGTTTGACAACGAGCAAAAGCTGCAGTATTCTTTACCATTGGATATAGAATTTGATGAAGGCTCTTCTACCGAGGGCATTACCATTCCGTTCCATGAGGGTGCAAAGAACTACTATGAATCAGTCGGTATTAGCGTGACTGATGAAGCATCACAGAATGGAGGTCAGGAATAAGCAATGTTTAAGATAGAACTCGATATGTATCAGACTATGGCTGTTGCGGTGGTTGTACTTATCATCGGCAGCTTTCTGAAAAAGAAATTCAAAATTCTTGACAAGTTTTGCATTCCGTCACCTGTTGTAGGAGGTGTGCTCTTTGCAATCTTCACCTGTATCTTCTATGCTACGGGTATAGCGGAGTTTTCGTTTGACGATACTTTGAAAGAAGTCTGCATGGTATTCTTCTTTACATCTGTAGGCTTTCAGGCAAATCTCAAGGTTCTCAAAAGCGGCGGAAAATCTCTCATCGTCTTTCTGGGACTTGTATTTGTGCTGATTGTGGCTCAGAACTTCCTTGCTGTCGGTCTTGCCAAGCTGCTGGGTATAAGCCCGCTTATCGGTCTTTGCACGGGCTCGATACCTATGGTAGGCGGACATGGTACGGCAGGTGCATTCGGCCCTGTTCTTGAGGACTTCGGCATAGTCGGTGCGACAACACTTTGCACTGCCGGCGCTACTTTCGGTCTTATCTCAGGCAGTATGATGGGCGGTCCTGTTGCGAAGCGTCTGATTGAGAAGAAAAATCTTCTCTTCACAGCCGTTCAGGAGGACGACACGCTTCTTGTCGAGGACGAGAAAAAGCACGAAAGACACACGAGCATGTATCCGACTGCGACATTCCAGCTTATCATAGCAATAGGTATCGGAACAATAGTATCCTATTTTCTTTCCAAGACGGGTATGACATTCCCGATTTATATCGGTGCGATGATAGCTGCGGCTTTCATTCGCAATATCGGAGAGTTCTCGGGTAAATTTACAATTTACATGGGCGAAATAAACGATATAGGCGGAATCAGCCTTTCGCTTTTCCTCGGAATTGCTATGATTACGCTCAAGCTCTGGCAGCTTGCCGATTTGGCACTTCCGCTTCTCGTGCTTCTTATCGGTCAGGTCGTGTTTATGTTTGTTTACGCCTATTTCGTTGTTTTCAATGTGATGGGACGCGACTACGATTCTGCGGTGCTCTGCTCGGGTGTATGCGGATTCGGTATGGGTGCAACTCCGAATGCCATGGCAAATATGCAGGCAATTTGCGAGAAGTATGCTCCATCCGTTAAGTCCTATCTTCTCGTGCCGCTCGTCGGAAGTCTTTTTGCGGATTTTCTTAACAGCTTAGTTATAACGTGCTTCATTAATTTCTTATGATTTTGCACTTTGAGTGCAAAGAACCACTACTATTATATGAGGATTAATTGAAATGTTTACTGACATTAAAAAAAAGTTAAAGGATTACAAGGTAGTAACAGATAATCTTGCTGTGCCGGAAATTCATACCGGTGAAGAGGTTGATGTGGATGACAAGGCTAAGGATGAGACGATAACCTACGATAACGTTGCAATTCCCGAAATTCACATCGGCAAAAAGAAGAAAAATCCGTGATTTTTGCGGACATAATTTTTATGAAAGAAGAGCCCTCGCCATTTTTTGTGCGAGGGAACTTCTGCGTTTGATTGATTTGTATATGTTATAATTAGGAAAGAGGAATATTAAATGTTTACTTCAATGGCAAAGGGAAATCCTTTGAAGCTTATGGTGCATTTTGCGCTTCCGCTTCTTTTCGGAAACCTTTTACAGCAGACCTACAACATAATTGACGCTGCAATAGTC
>CAVKLS010000263.1:0-2846 GCA_963657025.1 bacterium
AAATCATCGAACTTGATTCATTAATCGAAGAAGTAACAGCCGACCTTGACCCGCTTGCTCAAGAGAAAAACATAACTCTCAACAATATTTGCGATGAAGTCAGCATGACGGGAAGCGACATTCTCATTTACCGCTTGATTTACAACCTCACTGAAAATTCAATCAAATACAACCACAGCGGCGGAAGCGTAACCGTATCGGCTAAAAAGAGAGACGACAAGATATACATCTCTGTTGCCGACAACGGAAACGGCATTCCCGATGACATGAAAGAAAGAGTTTTCGAGCCATTCTTCCGTGTCGACAAATCAAGAAGCCGTGCCTTGGGCGGAGTAGGTCTTGGGCTTAGTCTTGTAAAGGAAATAGTACGAGTGCACAGCGGAAGCATCTCGGTTAAAGATAACAAAGACGGCGGCACTATTTTTGAGATTAGCTTTTCCGCCTGAAATTGAACGCAAAAAGGAACTGTCAGTTCGTATCCGACAGTTCCTTTTTGTTGTATATGAATTTTAGAATATCAACATAAGTACGCAAACAACTGAAACCAAAGCTCCCAAGGTGCTGATAATCGAGTAGATTTTCTTGGACTCGGGATCGTTCTTTTCCTTAATGAGATAGTAAATTCCGGCAATTAAAACAAGCAAGCCTATTATTAATCCTATAATCTGATAAACCATTATTTTTTCCTCCATTTTAACAGTAAAGATGAATTTATAATTACCAGCACAGAACCGGCATTATGAACCAGTGCACCCACAACAGGATTTAAAGTGCCGATAATTGCTAAGGTAATCGCAATAAAGTTCAGGCACATCGAGAAAGTCATATTAAGCTTGATCGTCGTCATCATTCGCTTAGAAAGTGCCACAAGATGAGGAAGCTCCTTAACCTCATCGTCAACAAGTGCAATATCAGCCGCATCAACGGCAATATCACTGCCGATGCCGCCCATGGCAATTCCCACCGTTGCACGCTTGAGCGCAGGCGCATCGTTAATTCCGTCGCCTATCATGCAAACAGGCTTACTGTTCTTTTCGCTTTCCTCAATGTAATTAAGCTTATCCTCAGGAAGACATTCCGCACGGTATTCGGTTATATTCAGCGTATCCGCAATGCTTTTGGCGGCATTTTTGTTATCACCCGTTAGCAGAACAGGAGTTACATCAAGCTCCTTTAGCTTATTTATCATATTTGCACTTTCCTTGCGTAAAACGTCTGAAAGAACGATATATCCGCAAAATTCACTGTCAACTCCGATAAATATAACTGTACTGCCCTTTGCGCTGAAGGCTTTTATTTCATCGCTTTCGGTTACTTTTATGTCGTGTTCATTTAGTAATTCTGCGTTGCCCGCTAAAATTTTCTTGCCCTCCGCAAGCGCCGATACACCTCTGCCGACGGTCATTTTGAATTCACCGCATTTCAAAATTTCCTTTGACATCTGCTCCTTGTACGAAGCAACAACTGCCTTTCCGATAGGGTGCTCGGACATTACCTCAGCCGCAGCGGCAAAGGCAAAAATATCAGAATCGGAATATCTACTGCTTACGCTCTTATAAGCCGTGACATTGAGTTTTCCGCAAGTTAGCGTGCCTGTTTTATCAAACGCAATTGTTTTCACCTTTGACAGTCTTTCGAGTGCATCACCCTCACGAACAAGAAACCCGTGCTTTGTTGCATTTCCGATAGCCGCCATAATAGCTGTGGGCGTAGCCAGAACCAAGGCACACGGACAGAAAACAACAAGAATTGTAACCGCTCTGATTATCTGGCCGCTGATTAACCAAGTAAGACCTGCGGCAGAAAGTGCGATAACGACAATCCAAGTAGCCCATCTGTCTGCAATCCCGACTATCTTAGCCTTTCCTGCATCAGCCGACTGAACAAGCTTAATCATTCTCTGAATGGAGCTGTCTTCACCAACCTTCGTAGCTTTCATCTCAAAGACGCCAAACTGATTTACCGTACCACTCGAAACCTCGTCACCGACCGTCTTATCAACGGGCAATGATTCTCCCGTCATAACCGCCTGATTAATCGAGGTCTCTCCGGAGATTATCACACCGTCAACAGGAACACTCTCACCGGGTAATACTCTGATTATATCGCCTTTTTTTACTTTGTCGGCAGATACTATGGTTTCCACCGTGCCGTTAATTATTCTTGCTGTTTGCGGTGTAAGCTTCACAAGCTTTTCGATTCCCGCTCTTGCCTTTGCAACGGTCAAGTCCTCAAGCAGTGCTCCTATCTGCATGATAAAAGCGACTTCACCAGCCGCAAAATCCTCTCCGATACAAACAGACGCTATAAGTGCAAGCGAAACAAGCACATCGGCTTTAATGTCGAACTCGGTTATTAATCCTATAACCGCCTCAAGAATAATGGGAACTCCACAAAGCACTATTGCCACCCAGGAAATATCGAACGGAAGCTTCAACACTCCCAAAAGGCTTAAAACAAGAGCAATTCCTGATATCACAAGCAGGGTTATATCCTTCCTAAGCCCACCGAGCTCCAAAAGCTCTTCGAGCTTTTTCATCAGCTGTTTCATCTGTTACCCTCTTTCTCTCTTTCGAGTAATTTATATAAATTATACCCTATGGGGTATGCCTATAGTATACCTATAGGGGTATAGGTTGTCAAGAGTGAAATTAAAAATAACAGCAATCAAATAACTTTGATGCTGTTATCATGACTTAAACTGACTTTAAATAAAACTTAACCCATATTTGCGAAACGCTCGACGGCTTTCGTAAAATTCTCTATAGTTTTGTCTGCGTCTCCGTGCTCAATTCCGTCACGCACGCAGTGCTTTATATGTCCCTCAAGCACAACCTTTCCACAGC
>CAVKLS010000264.1:0-2829 GCA_963657025.1 bacterium
CTTCTCTTCGTCGCCACGGTACATACTGAAGGTCTTGGTGAGGTAGTTCTTGGTTTCACGCTTTTTGAAATATCCCTCTCCGATACGATCTTCCTTTTCCTCGACATTTACCTTGTCCATTCTGTCAACTCTGTAATGTACGAGATCCTCAGGGTGGTCGGTGCTGTAAGCAATGAGATAATACTTGTCACGGTTATAGACAAGCGCCCACGGGCTTACGTGGTAAATCTTTCCTTCGTGTCTCGGCTTTCTTCTCTTATCGACGCCGTATGAATAGTACTGGAAAGAAATCTGCTTGTCTTTGATGATTGCTTCATTGATGTGGTCAACGTTATACAGAACATTCTCGTTCTCGGCTTTCACCGGCTCGATTATGACCTCACGGGCGAGCTGCTTTGCGCGGTTTTCGCTTGTGAGGGTCTTGAGCTTGTTTACTATTATCTTTGATTTCTTCAGTGTAACAAACTTTGATGCCTGAATGCTGTCAATGAGAATTTTAAGCTCCGCTAAATCGAATAAATCATCATCCACATAATAAACCGTACTTTTTCCCACACGCTTGGACTCAACCTCAATGCCGGCTGCTCTCAGATCGTCAAAGTCACGATAAAGCGTCTTTCTGTCGGCAGAATCGTCATACTCTTTAAGTTTTTCGGCAATTTGCTTGAGTGTGAGTCCGGTTTCACTGTCGGTGTAACGCTTGAAAATTCTCTCAAGCTTAATCATTTTGCCTTTGTACTTCTTGTCATTTGCCATAAAAATCAACTCCTCCAATACGGCAACCGTTATCGCATACCTTGGTGAGAACACCGTTTGCAATTTTGTATGCTTCTCCGAAAACCGTTTCTTCCCCGTCTTCCGACAGCAAATAAGACCCATCAGGCAATACCGTGAAGCATCTTCCGATGCTGTCAGGCAGTGTAATGTCCTCAAATAGCCTTTTGCCGTCAAGATAGTTGTCCTTTACTTGCTGATAATGTGGTAAAATCATGTGCTCGGTAAGTCCTAAACCGTCAAGAAATCTCTGATAATCTGGATCGACGGATTCGCCCTCAAGCTCAGGCTGAGCGTAAACCACCTCGGCGGCGTTCATTGAGCCCGCACTAATTCCGATGATTATTCCTTCAAAGCCCAATAGCTTTCTTTTGAGGTCAATTTCCGTGAAAAATCTGTTTTGCGTAGGCACGTGACCTCCGCCCAGAATAATCACATCATAGGAAAGAATCTCTTCGTCCGTTATATCATGGCGGTAGTCATCGAGTAAATCAAAACTACTGAAGCTCAAATCGGATAAATTGCAAACCGATTTGAAATAGTCAAGCATCCCGATATTTCTCATTCGGTCGGAAGGGTCGGCACAAGCGATTATGCATTTTGAACCGGGCTTCCAATGGCTTTTGAGCCTATCGCGAAAGCCGTTCATTTCGTCAAAGCCGTTTGTTTGTCGTGATCCGTCAAGCGGTCCCGTGGGACTGCTCGTGAGAAAAATTACTGCCACAATATTACCTCATTAAAAGTTAAAGTATATTAAAATCACTTTCAAGCACATTTTAACATAAATGTAAATAAAAATCATCAGAAAAAACAAAAAAATTGCAAGGAAATAAAATCTTTTTCATCTTAAATTCATATATACCGAATGTTGTGCCGGATATAATAGGCAATACAAAATGTATTGCGGCGAAATAAGCGGATTTCTTGTTTGTTCATAAATAAATTCTTTGAAAACGGCGTTTCATATGCTATAATCATTAGGTTAAGAAAGAATAGGAGTAGCCGTATGACTAACAACGACAAACAGTTTTCAAAATGGGTTGCCGTTTGGGGCAATGCAATTTCGACAACAGACAGACTTCCTGCAGTGTACGCAAAGGATATCACACTGCGCTATCCGTTTAAATCGGTTTTTTCGGGTAACAAAATCAGAATCCGACTATCGAATATCACGGGAACGGAGAATGTAAGAGTATCAAAAATCTTTATCGCAAAAGCAGCTTCCGACAGTGCGGTTGATGTAAGCACAAGCGTGCCGCTGACGCTTGACGGAAAGAGCTCGTTTGAGATAGAGGCGGGCAAGGAGCTTTTGACAGACGAGGTTCCTTTTGATGTTACCGAAGGCGAGAGACTTAGCGTCTCGCTGTACTTTGCCGACTACACACAGATGAATGCCGGCACAAGAATAACGGGCCCGATTTCAAAGGGCTTTTACGCTTACGGCGACGAATCGGAAAGTGCAGAGCTCAATCCGAATTTCTCAAAGGCGTTTTCGTGGGTGTATTTTATCAGCGAGGTTGATATTTTCACTGAGGAGAAAAACCATGCACTCGTTTGCTTCGGAGATTCCATCACAGCTCAGTCCTGGCCGGATTACCTTGCCATGCGTGCTTGGAGAGACGGCTTCAGGGATATTTCCGTAATAAGAAGAGCTGCAAGCGGTTCGAGAATTTTGCGTGAGTACGACTGCATCACCTATGTTTCCTACGGAATGAAGGGCGAGAGACGACTTCACGAATTTGAGGTTGCGGGCGCTGACAGAGTTATCATCCAGCACGGTATAAACGATATAATTCATCCCGTCGGAGTGGAGCTCAATCGTTTCAGACCAATGTCCGATTTGCCGAGTGCAAAGGAAATGGCAGACGCCGTAGAGGAGCTGTATATAAAGAAATGCCGTGAGTTGGGTCTTTCCGTTTACAGCGGAACGTTACTTCCTATTTTCGGCTGGAGAACCTATGCCGATTTCCGTGAGGACATCAAGAACGAATATAACGAATGGCTTCGCTCTTGCGACAAATTCGACGGCTGTGTTGATTTCGCAAAGGTACTGGC
>CAVKLS010000265.1:0-2824 GCA_963657025.1 bacterium
GTACTTCGTCTGTTTGAAGAGGAAATCATTGACGAGGAACAGGTCAGAGAACTTTTTAGGAATACCGAAACTGATATCTTACGTCAAAGCAAGTTAACCGGAAGAGCGGTACGGTGGCAGAGGAAAACTGCTGACGAATTCATGGCAGGAAGTCTGAATGAAAACATGGAGAGAGTAGCAGAACTCGATGCCGTGCAGGAAGAACGCTATCGCAGGGATATGGATATTCTGAATGAAATCAAAGATGCCATCCGACAAAACAAGTAGGGAGGGCATTATGGTGATGAAAACAAAGAAAGCACTCCTGGATACAGACTTCTTATTTAAAGCTCAACTGGCTCAGAATGAAAACCGTGAGGCGCTGGCTGAACGAATCATTAATTTTGAGGGATATGAGTTTTTCTGTCATGAGAAAATTTTAAACGAGCTTTCTTATCATGGCTTTGATCCGGACCCAGTTCCATGGCTTAGGGATAAGATTGAGAAGGGTATTGTAAAATGCTATTCCGATGAGGATATCATAAACGAAATCAGGAATGAGTACGGTATAGGAGCGCCGAGGTACTACCTTGACATGCTCAGAATCAGCTGCGATTCGTTTGAACCTGATTTTTTCAGTACAGCCTACAAGCCGTTGCTTGAATTGCCGGATTGCGTGGATGAACAAGCTTTTCTCAATGTTCTTGAGACTTGCGACCGTGCTATTGAAAATGGAAGCAGTATGGGAGAGAAGAAATCCTTTGTTCTTGCACAGCTGCTTCAGCTGAAATATCCCGGACAAGTGGTTGTATTTTGTTCTGATGATTCAAGGGCAAGACGGAATGTTGCCTACATTGACGGTTCAATCAGATGCCTGAGCATACTTGCGACTTTTCAAAAGCTGAAGGCTGATGGAGTGGAAAAGGACGCGGCAAGACAGTATTTTCATTCGCTGTGCAACTTTTATGCGCTCCACCATCAAAAGTCGATGAAGGTGTGGAAGTACGGGACTTCAGAGAGAATCAGCGTGGAATTTGAGCGACTGTTCGATGAAATTTACGAAGGTAAATTTGAAATTCGGGCATCGGGAGACCTGCGCTACAAAGAATAATAAGAGAGAATGAACTACCCTGTCGGTAAACACACCGATGGGGTATTTTCATGTTGAGAGAGACGGCATCGAGTGGAGGGAAGAGGCATCCCAAAGCGATATGGATCGCATATGAGTGCCATCTGCATATAAAACACTTGAAGTTTATGCAGAAAAGAAAACCTATATGCATAAAAAAGAAGGATTCTTTATGCAGTAACACCTTGACTTTCTGCATAAAAAGCGGTACAATATTATGCAGAAAGGAGTTGAGACCATGCGCAGATTTGATTATTCCTTCCTGCACAACGGAATGCTTCCGGCAGGGCTATTGAATGTCACAACCGACATCTATTCCCTCCGTGCCTTAGCATGGAATCGAAAAGACGAATTCGCTGATGTGTTTACGGAATTGGAGCATGTGGCTAAGGTTCAGTCAGTTAAGAGTTCCAACGCAATCGAGGGCATCGTTACGACTGATGAGCGTATCAATGAAATTGTAAATGGGAGCAGCGCTCCTATGAATCATAGTGAGCAGGAGATTGCGGGATATAGAGATGCCCTGGCTGAAGTGCACATGGGCTATCAGGATATGGATTTCAGGCAGGCTGACATCCTCAGACTTCATGCAATCATGATGAACATTGCGGGCTATACCTTTGCAGGCAAGTATAAAGATTTCGACAATGACATCATAGAAGAAGATAAGGATGGACGCAGGAGAGTACGTTTTCATCCGACTTCTGCGAAGGACACACCGGATGCGATGGAGCAGCTTGTGCTGGCTTACCAAGAAGCGCGGGATGATCCGAACATCAATCAGCTTCTGCTGATCCCGTGTGTGATTATCGATTTTCTCTGCATTCACCCTTTCCGAGACGGAAACGGCAGAATATCGAGACTTTTGTCGCTGCTCTTGCTGTATAAGAACGGCTTTGATGCCGGAAAATACATCTCTTTTGAAGAGCAGATTAATAATCGGAAGGGCAACTATTACGATGCACTGAAACAGTCATCTGAAGGCTGGCATGAGGGGCAGAATGATTATTCGGCATTCATTATGGAATTTCTGACAACACTGTACATGTGTTATAAGGAATTGGACAAGCGGTTTGCTGTCATTGGAAGCCGAAAGGTCACAAAGCAGGCAAGGGTTGAAGCGACAGTGCTGAATTCACTTACGCCTATTTCAAAATCCGATATCTGTAAGATTTTGCCGGATGTCAGCGCAACAACAGTTGAGGCTGTTCTGGGAAGACTGGTCAGTGAAGGGCAGATTCGCAAAGTTGGTACAGGACGAGGAATTCGGTATGTAAGAACAGGAAATTAAACTTTTGTGCTAATATCGCAAACAATATAAGCACGAAAGTTGAGTCGAAAATACCCTGTCGGTAAACACGCCGATGGGGTATTTTCATGCCCAAACGCCGCTTATCTGCATAAAGAACGACCATTTTATATGCAGAAAGCGGTTTTATTATGCAGAAAAGAAGGAGACCATCATGCAGATAAGATGCGAAAACTGCTCCGCTGTATCGGATGCGGCGATGCCGGAGACCTATTTGGAGGGTGAGGTAGAGCTGACCTTCCTTCGCTGCCCGTCGTGCGGCGAGGTCTACCCGGTGTGCGCAACGGACGGCACATTGCGAGAAGACATTGCAGAGTATAAGGAAATGCGAAACAATATCAGGCGAGAGCCTGTGTCGGAGGCATTTATTAAAAAAGCGGAAGCATTAAAACAGAAGAACATGAAAC
>CAVKLS010000266.1:0-2822 GCA_963657025.1 bacterium
CGGTTTGACCGCATACGACGCCGAGATGATAGTCGGCGATATTGAAATATCCGATTACTTTGAGAAGGGCGCAGAGAAGACAGATTACCAGAAGACTTTTGCAAATCTGCTTATTGGTGACTGCTTCTCCATGACAAGCGCAGACGAGCCCGAAATCAAGATAAGCGCTCAGTCCCTTGCCGAGATAGCTCAGATGACGGGTGATGGAACAATCAACTCGTCAACGGGCAAGAAGCTTATTAAAAATCTGTGGGGAACAGAGGAGAGCCCTAAGGAATATGTCGAAAAGAACAACCTTAAGCAGATTAACGATAAGGATGAATTGAAGGCTTATTTTGACGCTGCCGTTGAGGCTAATCCGAAGGCGGTGGCCGATTATAAGGCCGGCAAAAAGGCTGCTATCAGATCCGTTATCGGCGTAGTTATGAAAAAAACAGGCGGAAGAGCAAACCCCGCCGTACTGAATTCCGTACTCGAGGAATTCGAAAATAATATTTAAATCGAGCAAAACAATATGCCACCGTTTTTATGCGGTGGCATTGCGTATTTTTATGGATTATCATCTTTTTCGTTTCGGTTCATGTCGTACCAGAAATCATAGCTCTCGTTGACCTTGCTTTGGTAGTATTCCATTTTCTTTTTGCTTTGGATTCTGTCCCTGAGAGATAGGATTGAGAGCATCTCGTCGGCAAGCTCCTCAAGCGGCGGCTTGCGGATATGGCTGAGGTAGCCGAGCATCTGACCCGCAGTGAAGTCCGTGTTAAGCTCGTTTGCTATGGCAAGGGCTATATTTTCAGGATATTTTCTCTCAATGAGAGTGCGGTACAGCTTTTCGCTTTGCCGAGATCTTTTTGAAGGAATTGCCATTCGTGTGTCTCACTTCTTTTCGTTTTATTCTTAGGATAGTATAAGTGAAAAATAATGTCTTTACAAGCGGTTTTCACTTCTGATAAGATATATCTTAGGTGCAAAAGAGTGCACTCAATACTAAAGACCAGAGGTAGCTTATAAATGCTTAAATATAAAAAGGGAGATTTGATTTATTTTGCGAATGAGGGAGATAATTTCTACGGGATAATCGACGAATTTTACGCCGATGACCGCTCGGGAGTTTATCTTCTTCACGCTGAAAATTTCAGAGAAAGCGCAATATACGATTTGATTTTTAAAAGCGACAATGCCGAATATGATATTATCCAAAATGATGTATTGAACGAGGGCTTGATGCTTGATACGGTCACCGTTTCGGCAAATGATATAAGGCTGTTTCTTTCGGGCGGTCTCAGCTTTTCGGAGATAAGCGGCGACAGACCACTGCCGTTTGAGCTCAAGTGCAAGAGAAGGGTGAGACTTACAAGTGAGCTTATGGCGGCTGCCGCATTGCGCTCGCTTGGCATGGATGAGCCTGCCGATAAGCTTCGCAGCTTTATTCAGTATATCTTTGCCGTCACAAAGCTTTGCATTCTGCCCGATGATAATGATGACAACTCCGATAAGCTCAGCGGTATCGGTGAAGAAGCGGCGAAAATACTTTGCCCGAGTGACGCAGACGCAGTGAATTACGTCATAAACGAGGTATCAGATAACCCATCGGGAATGACGATAGCAAAGCTTAAGAATTTCTATGAGCTTCTTGTCATGCACAATGAGGGAAAAAAGCTTGATATTGACGAGAGAAACTATCCTGATTTTGTCATGGAGAAATTCATAGAGAAATTCGGTGAGAAGGATGCGATGAATTCGGCTTCCGACAGGGAGATTATGCTCTATCGTATTTTTACCGACAGGCTTGCCGACAAGGGCAACAAAACCGCACTGAAGAAGAAGGCTATGGGCTGCTTCGGTCACGGAAACCGTGCCTATGAACAGGATTTCAAAACATCGCTTGAGTGTCTTGAGAGACTTTATGCGATTGACGGCGACCCGTTTGTGGCAAATTTTATCGGAAGCATCTATCTTCACGGCTATGCCGGCAAAACTGACTACAAAAAGGCTTATGAGCATTTCTCCGTGGGAGCGTTTGCGGGATATTACGAATCCACCTACAGCATGGGTGATATTTTCGCAAAGGGACTCGGCGTGAAAAAACAGCCGGTCATCGCAAACAAGCTGTACTCCGATGTTTACAATGCGACCTTTGACGATTTCAGACAGAAGAGATTCGACTATGAATTTGCCGATGCGGCATACAGGCTGGGTCTTTGCTGTATGGACGGAATAGGCTGTGACATTGACCACTATATGGCGCTTTTGTATTTTTTACAGGCTGATTTTGCCGTCAAAAAGAGACTGGAGACAGCCGACTGGTACGGTGATGAGCTTTTGGCGGAAAATATAAAGGAGAAAATCGCTGAGCTCGAAAATGAGCTCGGTGACATGATAGACAAAAAATCAGACCACATTTCCAAAAATTATCCGTGGCTTTGCGGCAATCTCACGGCGGGCACAAGACGGGTAGAGGCTTTGTACAGAAGAATAGGCGCAAACGAAATTAAGTTTTCGCTTGCGATTTTGGAGCATGACGGCACAAGAGCCGAGACCAAGGTTTTGGTTACGATTCCCGAGCTTGAGCATGTGGAGCTTTCCGACGAAATCTATTTTTACGCCGACAAGGTGGATGATTTCTGGTGCATGAATACGGGTCGGTTTGTTTTCAACCATGTGGTTTATAACCCGTATTTTCAGCGACATGAATTTTATCTTTTCGATGAGCTTCAGGCTTTTATCGATGCCGAAAAATATACATATCACATAAGCCGACTTGAGAAAAGCGAGCTTTTTATCAGGTTTGCGGCGGTAAGCTTCGAGGGAAGTGATAAGAC
>CAVKLS010000267.1:0-2822 GCA_963657025.1 bacterium
CCCAAGAACACTCCGAAATTATCTCTGCACCCCTCTGGCAGCCCCTCTCGGTCGGTCGAATTGTGACTTCCGTTTACAACGAGAAGTGCCGTTAATTTCAATCAAAATCAATCGGCAATGTCGCTCATAAACGAATTGTAATTTGTTTGATTTTTAAAGTGTCTTAAATGTTTTTCAAATCGTTCTTAATCATCTGCACGGCGTTCACGCCGAATTTGTTCGATATGTGATTTACTATCCTGTCAATCGTCTCACCCTCCACCATTTTGTAGTAGCTTCTGTAGCCCTCAAGCGTCTGAATATCGTGCTTGTCCCAGACTACGCCGTTTTTGCTGTCCATAATATAAGAGGAAAGCATAGCCTGAAACCGTTTCTTGTTCTTGTAGCCGACTGTTATCTCGTTCTCTTTGTTGAGCATTACGCCCAAATTCCAGTTGCTTCCCGCAGACGAGCCGTATCTCGTTTTCTTCGTATTCAGCTTAAAGGGAGCGTCAAACTCTGAAAGAACCCCGACAATCAACTCCTCGATTTTTCTGAAATCAAAATCATACTTGGACGAAATCTGAAAATCATCGGCATATCTCGTGTAGACATATCTCTGACGCCCAAAATCTTTGAGTTTGTTCGATAGCTTATAATCTATCGGTATCATCATAATGTTTGTGATTGTGGGAGAAATCGGTGTGCCTTGCGGTAAACCTCCGTCAAGAAAAGCAAGGTCGATTGCTCTTTCAAGCTCCGAAAAACCTCTTTCGCTTTTCATAACCTCGCAAAACGGGAATATCACAGAGAACATTCCGAGAACAAACTCCTTTGTCGTGCTTCCGAAGAAGTTCGACAAATCGTATTTTGCAAACCACTTGCTCTCATTCTGTTTGTGCCTTTTCACGCAGTCGACCGTGCTCCTTCCTTTCACATACGCAAACGCCGAGGTGTGATAAAGCGTACCGAAATCGTTCTCAAATATCGATTTAAGCTCTCTCAGTGCTTCCATAAGTGCTTCGTTTGGTGCGTCTATTCTTCTCAAGCCTCCGCTTTTCTTTGGTATATAAAACTCTCTGTACAGACTTTTTCTGTCAGCCTTTCTGATTTCATCTGTCTTTTCGTTGAAATCGGATAAAAGCGAAATTAGCCTGTCTGTCTCGATTGTCTTTAAAAAGAGAGGACTTACATTTTCACATTCGTAAGTCCTCGTGTTTGTGATATTTGATGTTATCAGTGTGTTTGCCGAAAAACTTTCCGACAAAAATTCCTCGAGTGTCATCTGATGATACTGAGGTGACTGTTTTACAGTGATGTAATACATATTAAATCCTTTCTTTTGCCGCCGTCTGCCTGTGAAGTGCTGCCGCGAAGGGTTCTGGCAAAACGGGATGCCTTCAGGAGCTTTTCCCTGATATTGCAGGAAACGCCTGCCCGCCTCATCGGGAGATCACACCCGATGGAACACACCTTCGTCGGTCGAATCGTTACATTTGTTTACAACGAAATGCTTCTCATAAGAGATAAATTGCACGGCGGCAAAACCGCTAATCAATTAAAATGCGTCGAGCATAAAGTTGAATCCGTCAACGATAATCAGCTTCTTTAAACCATTGCCTTTAGTAAAGTTAATGTAATTATTAACCCCCAATGCGCTTATGAGTCTGACTGTTGTCGCTACTCCGAGAGTAACTCCGCAAGCGGAAACGGGAGTTTCGGCGGCGGCTTCCTCGTGGGAAAAACTCATTGAATTAAGAAGGTCTTTCTTCATTTTGTACTCGCTCCAGTCGGCGGCATAGTGCTGAGCACTTTCAAGCATAGTTCTGAAATCAAATACCGCTTTGACAAAGCTCGTGTTCATATGCTTTTCGACTATCTCTCTTCTGAGCTCTATACTGTCGACACATAGGAAAATATATCCCGAGAGCATTTCTCCTTTCCAGCCGTTCGGTTTAAGCTCCGCCTTGTCCTTTATCTCCGGGTTAATATCCAAGAGAATATCGAGCAAAGCCTCTGTCTTCGGCTTGCCGACATCTTCTGTCCTGAACATCTGATTTACTATATTGTGCTCTTCAACCTTATCAAAATCCCACAATGTCATTTTGGTTACTCCGCACCTTGCAAGGTTTTCCGCAACGGTCGAACCAACCGAGCCGCAACCGATAATGTGCACCCTCGAACTATCCTTTTCAGGCTGAAAAAACTCATAGCTTTTACTTAAGTCCATAATTTACCTCCGTTAAAACAAGCTTTTGAATGTTATCTCTTGTGGTTTCGTTTCTGACTTCTGCCTGTTCTGCTCATACATCGCACTGAAAGCCATTTCGGGAACGAATTCTTCTTCCTCGTCCTCTTCCTCGTCGAAAGTATAATCCTCTAAACTATCCTCTTCGTACTCCTCTTCATCATCGTCAAAAAGCCCTCTTTCGTCTGCTTTCTCGAGAACGCTCTCTTTGTATTCTTCAAACTCATCATCGCCAGCCTCGCAGAAATCGCCGTAATCGTCCAAAATGTACCAATCGGCTGTGTCGGGAATTTCTCGGAGCCTGTCACGCAGCTCTGCCCAAGTTGAATTTTCCGCCCAGCCAACCAAACAGTCATTGACATAATCGTCCTTCTGGCTGTCGGAATACACATCGTCGCATATATAAAGGTTGTTCTCGTAGCAAAAATCGATAAGCTCGCTCCAGTCTTCCATATTCAAAAATTCTTCTCTCGTCATAATTTTTACCTCCGCTTATTTGTTTGAACAGCTCTTTTTCTTTCTGGCTGCCGTCACATACGGCTCATAATTCCAATCGTAATTATCAAAGCTGTCATAAAAGGGCTTTGTTTTGGTC
>CAVKLS010000268.1:0-2822 GCA_963657025.1 bacterium
AGCTGATTTTCCGCTTCTGCTCAATCTTTTTTTCAGTTTATGTTAAAATCAGTCCTCGTCCTCTACGAACTCAGCTGCACTCATACCTGCGATACGACCTGTGTTGACCGCAAAGCCCATTGAGTTACCGGGGAGCAAGAACATGTAGCTGTCGTCGTAAATGTTGCAAGCGTCTGCACCAGCTGCATAAAGTCCGGGTACCGGCTCGAAATCCTTGTCGCAAGCCTCGCAGTTTTCGTTGATACGAATTCCGCCGACTGTGCCGTATCCGCCCGGACGGATTCTTGCAGCATAGAACGGAGCCTTAACGATAGGTCTTAAGTATCTTGAGTCCTTGAAGAATTCCTCGTCACGGCTGTCGCAGAAATCGTTGTACTCATCAACTGTATCTACGAGATTCTCCTCGTTGATTCCTGCCATCTCTGCGAGCTCCTCGATTGAGTCTGCGATGAACAGTCCCTTGTTTCCGTTCTCCTGAGCCATTTTTACAGCCTCTTTGAAATCGGATACATCAGGATCGGGGCGAACCATGCAAATGTTGTCAACGCCGTTCTTCATGTAGTACTTAGCGATTGATGAATCGATAATGCTGATGCATGTTCTCTCCTTCTGATGAGAAACGACATTGGAAAGGTAAGTTGAATTCTGCATGTGGTCTTCGTTCATAACACGCTTACCGTTGAGGTTGACGAGAAGATTCGGCTGTCCCATGATATTGGCTACGCTTCCCGGAAGATCGTCGATACCCTCGATTGAAGCAGCCTGCTCGATTCTGACAGGAAGGTGATCTGCGCCTGCCTCCCAAGCCATGCGAAGTCCGTCGCCCATGATTCCCGGAATAGCGAAGTTGAACATATCCTGTCCGTGCTTGTAGCCTGTTTCCTTCTCGATGAACTCCTTGTTGCAACCGGCTCCGCCTGTGCAGACAATAGCGGCTTTGCACTCGATTTCAATCTCCTTGCCGTCCTTGTCTGTTGCAAGAACACCTGCTACCTTGCCGTCCTTCATGATGATTTTCTTTGCAGGAGTCTCGAGAAGAACCTTAACACCAAGCTCCTGAGCCTTTGCATAAAGAGCCTTGTTCATAAACGAAGCAGCTCTCGGGCCGATTCCCTGATCTGTTTTGACGATGTGCCATGTCGGCTCAGACTTCGGGAAGTAACGATAAGCACCCTCGAACTCTACGCCCATATCCTCAAGCCACTCGATTGTGTCTGCCGACTGCTCGAAATAACGCTTAACAAGTCTTGCGTCAACATTGTAGTGGGTGTATTCCATGAACATGTTGAATGCCTTCTCGACTGTTATATCTTCCATCTGGCGCTTCTGATACTTTGTGCCGATGCCAAGGGGTCCCATTCCCATGTTTGCCGCACCGCCGATTGCCGCAGCTTTCTCAAGAACGATAACCTCTGCTCCGTCCTCTGCAGCCTGAACAGCTGCCGATAAGCCTGAAGGGCCGCCTGCGATAACTACTACCTGTGTTTCATAATCTGCCATAATTTTATCCTCACCTTTCATGAAAATATCTCTTGATTTGTCTTAATTTTAGCCGATATACGAAAAATCAAATACATTTTATTTAAGCTGATATATTTTCTTTTTTATCCTATATTTTATCATCAAAAAAATCGAGGGCAAAAAAGCCATTAGCTTTTTTGTCCTCACCGATTTTCCTATGTCAAATATCACTCTATTTTGTCATTTTGGCAAAAAAGAAGCAACCTTCTTTTCGGAAAGCTGCCTCTTTTTGATATATGTGATGATATGTAAAGGTAACTTGGGAGGAGCTACCCTCTTGCGGTATAATCTGATTTATCAGCCCTCGATTGCTCTTCTGAGTGCCTCCTGATGACGGCGAACCTGCTCAATGCTGTCGACGCCGACATCTCTGAGGTGCTCTCCGCCCTCATACTCGCTGCTCAAAAATCCCTTGTAGCCGGCCTTCTTGAAAGCCTCGACAACCTCCGGGATTGCTACTGCTGTCTCGACATAGTCCTCATGAACGTTATAGAACTTTGCGTGAGTATGGAAGATGTAATCGATATTGTCGATTATATCCTGTGGCTCACTCCAGGAATATGTGAAGGATGCGCCCGCATACCAACGGTCTGCGTCATTTCCGCCTGCGGCTTCAATGGCATCGTTCATTTCCTTCATGCCGTTAGCCATGCGGTACTCCATGTTTGCCTTGCCGAGGTTGAGGTCATACTTAATCTTCGTGAATCCCTTTGCTATTCTCTGTGCGTAAGAGTCGTCTACAATCTTGATGCACTCCTCTGATGCGCCCATTCTTCTTGCCTTGTCTCTGACAACATCGGGAATGTTCTTGCAGAAGATGCCCATATCCGGGATGAATCCGAAGTACTTTGTTCCTGTGCGGTTGATCATCTCCATGTAGCCGTCAGCCCAGCCTGAGTTGAGCGAGAACGGAGCGTGAACCTCAAGTCCAATCTTAACATCCATCTTCTCTGCATAATCAAGGCTTCCCTCGATGACATCCATCGGAGTGGAAACGAGTGTACGAAGGTTGTGGAAACCGAGAAGTGAAGCAAGACGAATGTCTCTCTTCATCATATTGACCTGCTCGCCGAGTGAGAGCGTGCGGTTGTCGTAAATTCTGTTCTCCAAAAATGCATCGTAGCATGACGGCTCAAGACCGTACTTATCGAGCCAGCCGAACCACTGTGCTCTGAATTCCTCTGTCTCAATCGGCAGCGGGAAACGCTTAATCATCTGCTCAGCCAAAAGCTCAACGCCTGTTGCACCTGTCTTTGCGGTCTCTCTGAGGCAGCCCTCAAGATCAAGCTTTCCGTCATAAT
>CAVKLS010000269.1:0-2816 GCA_963657025.1 bacterium
AATTAAATTTGTGTAATTTAACTTCTTGAAAAGTAAAAATCACCAATGAAATGAAATTTTCCATATACATTTTAAGGTTACAAATTGTAATAATTTGCGGTTTTTGAGGTGTTTGCAAATGATAATTTGTTGGTATATTATTTGCACATAAGGTTAGTAACCTTGTCGGATAGGTTACAGGTATAGGGAGGATTTTCACATGAAAAACTGGCGTAAGGTTTTATCAGTGGTCTTGACACTTGCTATGGCGGTTTCGATGGTAGCGTGCGGCTCGAGCAGCTCGTCGTCTTCTACTTCCACAGAAGAATCGACAGAGAGCAGCGCAGCTGAGTCTACCGAAGAAAAGTCCGAGGCGGCTTCAAGCGAAGAGGCATCCGAGGAATCAAGTGAGACAACCACAGAGACAGGCACATCAAATTACGATTCCACACCGAGAAACGAGACACTCTATTTCGGCGGAATCAATGCAGACAAGGCAAACGATATCAATATCTATTCGCCTAACTCGTCTTGTATGGCTCAGGCACAGTCCAGTTACTCTTATGTAGAGACTTATGAGACACTTTACATGTACAACATGCTCGACGGTCAGATTTATCCGCTTCTCGCAGACGGACAGCCCGAGTATTCCGAGGACGGCTCCGAGATTACAGTTCACATCAATCAGGACGCTCATTGGTCAGACGGAACACCTGTCACAGCTAATGACGTTGTTGTAACTTACAACACTCACGTTCAGGTTGGTTCAACAATCGGCTCCGACTTCTCACAGTACATGACAGTTGAGGCAACAGATGATTACACCGTAGTATTCAAGGCTGTTGAAGGCAACGTTAACCCGATTAAGATGCGTTCTTATCTCCCGTATGCTTATGTAGGACAGGCTGCTTACATCGAGGCTAAACTCGAGGAGTACAAGGACAACAACGAGAGCTTCAAGACCGATACATGGTGGGATGCACCTCACTCCGGTCCTTACACACTCGTAGTTCATACTGATGAAAAGGTTCTCTTTGAGAGAGACGATAACTATTGGGGACAGGCTGACTCCATGTGGGGCGAGCTTCCTCATCCTAAGTATCTCTGCCACAACACATTCTCAGGCAACGACACACAGGCTGTTGCATTCGAGAACGGCGAAATTGATATGAACCAGCAGTTCGTTTCCAACATCTGGACATACTGGGAAGACAAGGGTCTTGATATTTCAACATATCTCGACGAAGCACCTTACTTCGTAGACGCTTCCATTCCGTCCATTTGGTTCAACTGCCAGCAGGATATCACAGATAACGCACTTCTCAGACGCGCTATCGCTTATGCAATCGACTACGATCAGATTATTTCTTCTGCAATGTCCGGTTATTCCTATTCATTCGCAGAGGTTCCGCATTCACTCTTCAACCCGACAGACGCAGAGAAAGAGCTCTATGCAAAGTGCAACGATATAGTTGACCTCGAGTCTCTCAACTTCGTCGGTAAGGAATACGACAAGGCAAACGAGCTTCTCGATGAGGCAGGTTTCGTCGATACAGACGGAGACGGATACAGAGAGTACAACGGTGAGAAGATTACACTTAAGTGCGAGTGCCCGTCAGGTTGGTCTGACTGGAACGGTGCTCTTGAAATCGTCGCTTCCTGCGGACAGGAAATCGGTCTCAACCTCGAGACATACTTCCCTGAGTCCACAGTTTGGACAGAAGACCTCCAGACAGGTAACTTCGATATCATCATGACAGGTACAACCGCTTGCGGTTACTCCGAGCCTTGGAACAGATTCTACAATGCCCTCTACGGTTGGGGCGGCAACTTCCCTGAGAGAATTACAAACGGCTACTCAAGATGGTACAACGAAGAGGCTGATTCTCTCCTCGCTGCTATTCCTACAATGTCTGATGATGAGGCTATTGAGGCTTATGCAAGACTTAACGAGCTTTACCTCACGGAGTGCCCGTCAGTCGGTCTTATGTACAGACCTGCTCTCTTCCACGAAGTCAATGAGTCCGTATGGACAGGCTTCCCGGAGGCAAACGACGGCTCTAACATCCCGCCTCAGATCTGCATCGCAGGCTACGGCATTGCAGCTCTCTATGAAATCACACCTGTTGAAGGCTGATTCATTGAGTGCATTTTGAGAAATTGACAAAGGCGTCATTTTTTGAGCAAATAACTTTTATTCGCGAAAATAAGTTATCCGACAAATGAAATCGCTCGCAGTACTTCGGTGCTGCGAGCTTTTTTATCAATATTAAATTTGATTTATTAAAAGTTTTGTTTTATTTTCAGAAGCTTTACATTTTTGAGAAGATTGTTGTATAATAACAGAACAGGATAGGTGTGGTACCTAACCTAAAAACTAATATTTTCGATTTTACGATAATTAAGGTGTACCGCCCGAAAAGCGATGATTATCAGCTGAGTGAGTTAGACGGCATAAGGCAGATGAAAGTTGTTTTCTCGGGGGAAACGGGAGTAAATAATGAGGGCGTATTTGTAAGCTGTTTTGCGTTACCGATGTCTGCGTGATACAGGCGCCGAAAGGCTGTTTGCTTCATTCTATGGTTTTGTGCTGTCGAAAATAGATAAAGCCGGGACGGTGGAATCTGTTGGTTCTGCCGTCTGTTTTTTATGCCACGATTGAAAATGCTTTATGTGGAATATGTATAAAATAAGCTTGGTGAAATTACACAAAACAAAACTATATTTTTCTACAAAAAAATTAAAAAGCGTTCCTTTCGACAGCATATAACGAAAGAGTGTGAAAATATCCTAAAAGTAACAATTTGTAACCGAATATATATGTAGTGTGTTAAAAA
>CAVKLS010000270.1:0-2810 GCA_963657025.1 bacterium
GGTGAGGCTCTTGTGCTTCTCATCGTCAATCTCTTTTATATCGAGAATGAAGAGATCGGTAACAGCCATGAGCTTGTTGAACTCCTGAAGATACTCAGGCTCCATGCTGAACGGGCCGCCGCTTGTATCGAGCGCAGTGTGAATACCGTGCTGTTTAGCAAGCGTGAAGAGCTCGGTGACGAATTCCTTCTGAAGAAGTGCTTCGCCGCCGCTGACGGTGATACCGCCGTTATTCTTCCAATAGGGCTTGAATCGCATGAGCTTTTTGAGCAATTCCGGTGCAGTCCATTCTTCGCCGCCTGTCAGACGCCAGGAATCAGGATTGTGACAGTATCTGCAGCGGAATCTGCATCCCTGCATAAACACTATGCTCCTGACACCAGGACCGTCGACAAGTCCGAAGCTTTCAATAGAATGTAAATAGCCTTTTATTTCACTCATTAATTAAAGATACTTGTGGCAAGTTCTTGCGATAACGTCGAGCTGCTGCTTCTTTGTAAGAGTGATGAATCTTACAGCGTAGCCGGAAACACGGATTGTGAAGTTCTGATACTCTTCCTTCTCCGGATGCTCCATAGCGTCGATGAGCTTCTCTGTACCGAAGACGTTAACATTGAGGTGATGAGCGTCCTGGTTGAAGTAACCGTCGAGAACCTGAACGAGGTTAGCCTTTCTCTCCTCGAGATCGTGTCCGAGAGCGTCCGGGCTGATTGTCTGTGTGTTGGAAATTCCGTCAAGAGCGAGGTGATAAGGAACCTTAGCAACAGAGTTAAGTGAAGCAAGGAGACCGTTCTGCTCTGCACCGTAAGATGGGGATGCACCGGGAGCAAATGGTGTGAATGCCTTTCTTCCGTCAGGTGTAGCACCTGTAGCCTCACCGTAAACAACGTTAGATGTGATTGTGAGGATAGATGTGCTCGGGTTAGAATCACGATATGTGTGTCTCTTCTTAACCTTATCGAGGAAAGATCTTAAGAGCCATGTAGCAATCTCGTCTGCTCTCTCGTCATCGTTACCGTATCTTGGGAAGTCACCCTCGATCTCGAAGTCCTTAGTGATGCCCTCTTCGTCACGGATGATCTTAACCTTAGCGTACTTGATAGCGCTCAAGGAGTCAACAACGTGTGAGAAACCGCAGATACCTGTTGCGAAGGAACGCTCGCAATCGGAATCGATGAGAGCCATCTCAGCAGCCTCATAGTAATACTTATCGTGCATGTAGTGAATGAGGTTAAGAACGTTGACATAAACGTCTGCGAGCCAATCCATCCACCAGTCGAACTTCTCCATGACCTCGTCATAGTCAGCATATTCGCTTGTGATTCTCTCCATCTTAGGACCGCACTGGATTCTGTGCTTCTCGTCGAAACCGCCGTTGAAAGCATAGAGAAGAGTCTTAGCGAGGTTTGCTCTTGCGCCGAAGAGCTGAATCTCCTTACCTGTCTTTGTTGCGGAAACGCAGCAGCAGATGGAGTAATCGTCGCCCCACTCAGGCTTCATGACGTCGTCGTTCTCATACTGAATTGAGCTTGTTGTAACAGAGATCTGAGCAGCATACTTCTTGAATGCCTCAGGAAGTCTCTCTGTGTAAAGAACTGTGAGGTTCGGCTCCGGAGCAGGACCCATGTTCTCGAGTGTGTGGAGGAAACGGAAGTCGTTCTTTGTGACCATGTTTCTTCCGTCGAGGCCTGTACCGCCGACTACGAGTGTAACCCATGTCGGGTCGCCGGAGAAGAGTGCGTTGTACTCAGGAATACGAGCAAACTTAACCATACGGAACTTCATTGTGAGATGGTCGATAAGCTCCTGAGCCTCTTTCTCTGTGAGGATACCCTTGTCGAGGTCTCTCTGAATGTAAATATCGAGGAATGTAGAGATTCTGCCGATGCTCATAGCTGCGCCGTTCTGAGTCTTAACAGCTGCGAGGTAACCGAAGTAAACCCACTGAATAGCTTCCTTAGCGTTCTTAGCAGGAACGGAGATGTCGTAGCCGTAAGAAGCAGCCATCTTCTTCATGCCCTCAAGAGCCTTAATCTGCTCAGCAACCTCTTCTCTGAGACGGATAACATCATCATACATGTTGCCGCAGCCTGCTCTTGTCTTCTCAATCTTCTTCTCCTGGATGAGTCTGTCGATACCATAAAGAGCAACTCTTCTGTAGTCACCGACGATTCTTCCTCTGCCGTATGTATCAGGAAGACCTGTAACAACGTGAGTCTTTCTTGCTACACGCATCTGATGTGTGTAAGTATCGAAAACTGCATCGTTATGTGTCTTCATATACTGTGTGAAGATCTTCTTGAGCTCAGGGTCAACCTCATAGCCGTACTTCTCAGCAGCCTGAACAGCCATTCTGATACCACCGTAAGGCATGAAAGCTCTCTTAAGAGGCTTATCTGTCTGGAGACCTACGATCTGCTCGAGATCCTTCATATCTTCGTCAATATAACCGGGGCCGTAAGAGGTAAGTCCGGAAACGACCTTTGTCTCGCACTCGAGAACGCCGCCTCTCTTAAACTCTTCCTTCTGAAGCTCTACAACCTTGTTCCAAAGCTTCTGTGTGGACTCAGACGGTCCCTCAAGGAAGGATTCGTCACCATAGTATGGTGTATAGTTCTTCTGAATGAAGTCTCTTACGTTGACTTCCTCTTTCCACATGTTTCCCTTGAAACCGTCCCAAGCGCCATAGCTTTCCCATGCGCCCATTTCAAATGTTGGCATTAAATGTAACCTCCTCGGTTTTTAATTATAATAAATACACTTATAAAATTTTGTATCCGATTTGAGCCGAATTCTCGGTGTTTTTACCG
>CAVKLS010000271.1:0-2802 GCA_963657025.1 bacterium
AGCAGGAATTTCATCAGAGGGAATTGTTGTAGACCCGTCTGTTTTCACAACTCTTGCTTTTGTTACTCTTGACGAAACAGGCGACCGTGAGTTCTCGTTTGCGAGAAAGCCCGGTGCTGACACCTGCATCACATTTGAGGAACTTAATAAGAGCCTTCTCGATGAGACAAGAGTTTTCCATTTCGGAACACTTTCGCTCACATCAGACCCGTCTAAAACAGCTACCGAAAAAGCTGTCGCTTATTGCAAGGAAAAGGGCAAGCTTATTACTTTTGATCCGAACTATCGCGCACCGCTTTGGGATAAAGAAGATGATGCTAAAAATGCAATCAAGTGGGGCTGTGCTCAGGCTGATGTCATTAAAATCAGTGATGAGGAGGTCGAGTTTGTGTTCGGCCTTGATGAGAAAGCGGGAGCAGAGCTTCTCTTGAACGAATACGGCGCATCCCTTGTCTTTGTGACAAGAGGCAAGGACGGCTGTTATTTTGCAAACAAACAGGCTACAGGTTATGTAGATAATTACAATAATGTTCACCCGGTTGACACAACAGGCGCAGGCGATATTTTCGGCGGATCTGCGGTCAGCCGTGTTCTCGAGCTTGATAAAGCACCGTCAGAGCTTAGCGAGGAGGAGCTTCGCTATGTGGCAGGCTTTGCTTGCACATCTGCCGCTCTTTCAACAGAGTGCTACGGCGGTATTCAGAGCGTTCAGGATATTGATACAATTATGAAGGCTTACGAGAACAAATAAGCTTTCGTCTGATCTAAGAGGTAGAATAATGAAAAAGATAATTTGTGTGGCTTTAGTGCTTGGTATGGCATTTGCTTTTACCGCTTGCGGAAGTAAAAGCGGTGATAATAGTGGGGATTCGTCATCGATTTTAGACAGCTCTGCGGTTTCTGCCGATTCTTCGACCGAGACAAGTGCTCAGGCAACGGCAGACCCTTCTGCTTCAAGCGAGACGGACAGCTCTGCTGTAAGCGGAACAGAAACGTCTTCAGATGCTTCATCTGCAACTGACGAAACATCGACTTCGTCAGCTACAAGTACAGACGGAAATATAAAAGCGGCTATTGCCAATGCTCCCGATGTTAATATCCGTGCAGAGGCGAATACCAATTGCTCGATAGTCGGTTCGGCTGCTGAGGGCGATGCGTACGAGGTTGTATCCGAGGATGACGGATCGGGATTTATCGGTATAAAATATAACGGTACTACATGTTATATTTCTTCCACTTATGCTTACATCGATACAGTCACAGAGGACGAATTGACGGTTGTTACTTCAAGTGATGACGATTCTGATGAGACAGACGGCGAAGCATCAAGCGGAGTCACAGCCGAAACAACCCGTGAGAATGAGGACGGCATGAAGAGATAAATTGCTGGGGACAGGTGATTTTTCATCTGTCCTTTTTATTTTTTGTTTGAACATACAAACCTCCATGAAATTTAATCAAGAGAAAATATTAATTTCATGTTGACAAAAGAATAAAGAGCGTATATAATAACTTTAGTTAGTAAATGCTAACTAAGAATTGCGAAAGTTTGGGAGGTGCTGAATGTCTATGAATTTATCGACACTTGCGGTATTGGCTGTTTTGCTATTTATAATCGTTATGATAATCCGCTCGATAGTGAGAGACAAAAAGAACGGTAAATCTCTTTGCGGAGGTAATTGTCAGCACTGCGGCGGTGCTTGCTCTTGCCACACTCCAAAGTCTTAACCGACAGTATTCGCAATATCAAACAGTGCAAGCTAATTTGCACTTTTTTTCAAGGCAGAGGTAAGTGATGGCTAACCGAAATCAGATTTTAACAGCAGCAAATATAAGGTATCTTCTTTGCTTGAAGGAGCTTTGCCCCGAGGACGGTTACACGAGATGTGTTCACGTTGCGGATAAGCTTGGCATTTCAAAGCCGAGCGTCCACGCTATGATGAACAGTCTAAAGGATATGAAGTTAATCGAGAAAGACCACTACGGCACGGTTCGTTTTACGCCTGAAGGCTATCGTTTGAGTGCTTTATATGAAGAGTACTATGCTATAGTCAGCGGTTCGATTGCCGATAAGTTCTCGGATGATAAATATCTTGAGCTGGCGGTTTGTGCTTTTTTGGCTGAGATTCCACCAGAAACACTCGAGTCGCTCAGAAATAAAGATACCATTAAAACTGCATCTTAACAAAAAGCTGCTATGTCGGCAATGCCTTCATAACAGCTGATTTTCAGGGATATAGTTAGCTTAATCTAACCGAAGGAGTACAATATGTCCGAGGAGTACATTATCCGCCACTGTGCACCTACGCTGGCGGGATTGAAAACGGCGAATATGTTCACTTACCGATACGAAGACATCAGCGAGGTGCTTGATTCTCTTCGTGCGTGGAACAGAATTCTCAGTAAAAAGGGAATGAGGGTGATTCCGCTGTCGGCAGGGGACGGTAAGGTGATTGTTTATCTTTACAGAATAAATTCGCTCAAAAGTGACCTTTCCGATGACAAGGCGGCGAGTCTTTTGACGAGACTTGGATATGAATCAGGCAATCCGAACAAATGCCTTCATGAGCTGAGAAAAAATCTCAACAATTGTGCATCAGGAACATTTCCGCATGAAATCGGACTTTTCTTGGGGTATCCGCCTGATGATGTTCTTGGATTTATTGAAAAGAAAAAGCCTGCTTATGAGCTTGTGGGCAACTGGAAGGTTTACAGCAATCCCGAAGAGGCTCAGAGAAAATTTAATCAGTACAGAAAATGCACTGATGTCTACGGCAAGCTTTGGAGAGACGGAGTTTCCAT
>CAVKLS010000272.1:0-2802 GCA_963657025.1 bacterium
CTGTCAACGCCGTTCATAAGGCTCATGACGGTCGTGTTCTCTCCCACTGCCTCAGCTAATGTGTCGAGCGCAGGTCTGAGTGCGGCATACTTCAGACATACGATAATCAAATCCGCTCCCTTTGCCTCGCTTGCCGACCAAACCTTTGGGGTGTAAATCTCGCCGTTTATGACCGTGCCTTTTTTAAGCTTTTCGGCACGCTTGCCCTCTGCTATAACACCAAGCTCAATATCGTTCTTTTGAGAAAGTCCCCATATAACATACGAGCCGACTGCTCCCGCACCCAAAACAGCTACCTTTTCTATCTTCATCTTTATTCTCCTTAATTAACTTCGTTTATTTTTGATAAAGCAAATTCCGCACTCTCGACCGAAAATGCGGAACTGCATATTAACTTAATTCTTTGCTCTGTTTCTGTTGAAGTTGATAAGTGAACCGGCCTTAACGATTTCCTTTTCATTTCCGACCATATCGGTAATATAAAGTGAAAGCTCCTTGACTTCGTCACCGAGAACATAAGCCTTGATATCGCTCATATCCGTGTCGAGTGCTTTCTTAACATTCGGAACATAGATGTAATCACCAACCTCAAAGCACGGCTCACCCTTCATCTGGAACGGGAGCATACCCCAGTTCATGACATTGGAGCGGTATCTCTTTGTGGCGTACTCCGTGCAGATGTTTGCAAGACCGCCGAGAACTCTCTGGCAAGAAGCCGCCTGCTCACGGGCAGAACCGTCACCGGGCTTTACCGCATAAATCATCGAGCCGATTTCAATTTCACTCTCGACCGCATCGGGAGTAATGCCCTTAATCTGAGCATAGAGCTTCTCTAAATTCTCGTCCTCAGCTGTCGGATTTGCACCGGATACTCTTGCCTTCTCAGCCTTTCCGATTTCCTTTGCACGACCGACATAAGCCGGGTCACGTCTTGAGAGTGTGAACTCGGCAAGTCCCAACGGATTTGAACGATACGACGAAGTTTCACCGGACGGGATAAGCTCATCGGTTGTTGTAACAGGATCCATAATCTTGGAGCAAACCTTCAAAAGAATGTTGTCTGCAAGCGGACTCATTTCAGGCCACGGCTTGATGTTTGGGCCATACTGAAGCTCGCTCTTTTCGTCTGCCTTTCCGTATCCGTTATATACTCTTGCGTTGTAAGCCGACGGATCGAAATTATACTCAGGCACAATATAATCGTCGGCATATTTTGTAGCCGACGTGAGAACTCCGCCGTTAGCCGCAGTTGCCGCAATGGAGCGTGCGTCCATGAGTGCGACAGCGGAAAGCTGACCGTTACCCGGCTTTGAGCCCTCTCTGTTCGGAAAGTTTCTCGTTGAATGACGAATGGAAAGTGCGTTGTTTGCGGGAGTGTCGCCAGCTCCGAAGCAAGGACCGCAGAATGCCGTCTTTACATTTGCGCCCGCTGCCATAAACTTAGTGATTGCACCCTTACGCACAAGATCCATAAATACGGGCTGAGATGACGGATAAACCGAAAGTGTGAACACACCGTTGCCTGTTGAAGCGTTCTCGAGAATATGAGCCGCCTCCATAAGGTTTGAATATGTGCCGCCCGCACAGCCGGCAATAATACCCTGCTGTACGTTAAGCTTGCCGTCAACTATTTTATCGGTGAGGCAGAAATCGAGGTCAGCGTTATCTGTGATTCTTGCAGCCTCTTTCTCGACCTCACGAAGAATATCTTCGAGGTTCTCGTTGAGCTCGTCAATCTCATAAACATTACTCGGATGGAACGGAAGCGCAATCATAGGCTTGACCGTACTCAAATCCACATATACGCAACCGTCATAATAAGCGGTACCGGCAGGATTAAGCTCCTTGTAAGCATCCCCTCTGCCGTGAGCAGTGAGGAATGCATGGGTGTCCTCGTCTGTTCTCCAGATTGATGTAAGACAGGTTGTCTCCGTCGTCATAACATCAATGCCGTTTCTGTAGTCGGTTGTCATACTCGAGATACCGGGGCCGACAAACTCCATTACCTTATTCTTTACATAGCCGTTCTTGAAAACAGCACCGATAATCGCAAGAGCAATATCCTGAGGACCAACGCCCGGCTGAGGCTTTCCGTCAAGATAAATAGCAATAACACCGGGATAAGCGACATCATAGGTATCACACAGAAGCTGCTTAACAAGCTCGCCGCCGCCCTCGCCTATTGCCATAGTTCCGAGAGCACCGTAACGTGTGTGGGAGTCAGAGCCCAAAATCATCTTACCGCAGCCAGCCTGCATCTCACGCATGAACTGATGGATAACCGCAATGTGGGGCGGAACATAAATTCCACCGTATTTCTTAGCCGCAGAAAGTCCGAAAACATGGTCGTCCTCGTTTATCGTTCCGCCAACAGCGCAAAGGCTGTTATGACAGTTTGTGAGAACATATGGAACAGGAAACTTTTCCATTCCCGAAGCCTTGGCGGTCTGAATGATTCCGACAAACGTGATATCGTGGCTAGTCATAGCGTCAAATCGGATTTTGAGCTGAGACATATCGTCATTCTTGTTGTGTGCCTTAAGAACAGAATACGCAATAGTGCCCTTCTTAGCCTCTTCCTTGCTGAGAGTGACACCCATTTCCTTTGCCTCACCTTCCGAGACAAGCTTATTTCCGTCAAGCAGATAAACTCCGCCGTCATACAGCTTAATCATAGTGTTATTTCCTTTCCTTCTTTAGCTTTACAATTTTAATTCGAGCGTAATTGCCTAATGGGTAACTGAAATTGACAAAAATACGAACATTTTCTTAATTATGCTATGATTATACCGTTATGTCAAG
>CAVKLS010000273.1:0-2787 GCA_963657025.1 bacterium
GATATTTTACATCAAAGACAGCGAAAAAGCAAAAGCCGCCGTGATTTCTCACAGCGACCTTCGCTTGTATGAATTAATTGTCGTAGACTTGTTTAGCCGCAAACGCTCATAACAGCCTTTTTCCAGCCGTCATATTTGGCATTTGATTCTTCTCTTGGCATTTTGGGCGCATGTCTTTCACGCTTCATCTTCTCGAAAATCTCTTCGCCCCAGATTCCGCAAGAAAGTCCTGCCATGTAAGCCGCACCGATTCCCGAGAGCTCAGCCATATTCGGAATGAGCACCTCGCAGTCTGCTATGTCTGCCTGAAAATGCATGAGATAATTGTTTTTGGTGGGGCCGCCGTCAACACGAAGCTCCTTCAAATCTATTGAAGAGTCCTCTTTCATAGCATTCACGATATCGGTAATCTGATATGCTATGCAGTCGAGAGCCGCACGGACAATCTCGTTTCTGCCGCTTGTTCTGTCCATTCCGACTATAGCCGCCTTGGCGTGAGAATTCCAGTACGGTGCGCCCAATCCGCTGAATGCGGGAACAAGATAAAGACTGTCGTTTTTGTTTGCCGCCATGGCAAGCTCTTCTGTCTCACCCGCATCTCCGATGAGCCTGACATCATCCTTGAGCCATGTTATCACGGCACCCGTGTAATTGAGGTTACCCTCAAGAACATAGCTTACCTTTCCGTCAATTCCCCAGGCAAGCGAGGTGACAAGTCCGTTCTTACTGAGAACCGCAGTGTCTCCTATGTTCATCATGATAGACGAGCCCGTGCCGTAGGTAGCCTTAGCCTTGCCGTTCTCTCGGCAGTCCTGACCAAACAGCGCCGCATGAGAATCGCCCATAACCGCATAAATCGGTATCGGATTTGAGAAAATTCCCTCGCAGTCGGTGTAGCCGTAAAGTGCATTTGAATCGAGCACCGTGGGCATATTTTCAGCTTTAATTCCGAAAAGAGAGCAGATTTTTTCGTCCCATTTCAGCGAAAAGATGTCGAACAACTGAGTTCTGGAGGCATTGGAGTAGTCCGTGGCATATGTCTTTCCCTTAGTCAGACGATAGACGAGAAAGCTGTCCACGGTGCCGTGACAAAGCTTTCCTTCCTCGGCTTTTTCCTTTGCGCCCTCGGTGTTCTCCAAAAGCCAGGCGATTTTAGCCGCAGGAAAATACGGCGAAAGCTTGAGTCCCGTTGTGTTAAACACATAGCCGGCACTGCTCTTTATTTCTTCACGCTCGCATATTTCTGTAGCTCTTGCACACTGCCAGACAACAGCGTTATTAAGAGCCTTGCCCGTCTCTTTGTCCCACATAACGCTTGTCTCTCTCTGATTGGAAATACCGAGGCACGCCACCTCGTCGGGAGCGACGTTAGCTCTTGTCAGCACCGCCTTGATAACGCCAATGACGTTTTCGTATATCTCCTCAGGGTCGTGCGAAACCCAACCGAGTCCGTTTATAAGCTGTCTGTGAGAAATATCCTCACGGCAAATAAGCGTTCCGCTTTTGTCGAATAGCAAGCCCTTTGTGCCCTGTGTGCTCTGGTCGATACTTATAATATATCTGCCGCTCATAGATTTTCTTCCACCGTTTTTACGATGCCCTTTGCATTAAGTCCGTAGTAATTAAATACATCCTGAGATTTTCCCGTGATAACGTGATCGTCGGGAAGTGCCATCTGAATAACTCTTTTGGGATCGTTTGCAGAGATAACCGATGCCGCAATCGAGCCGAGACCGCCGAACGGTGCGTGCTCCTCTACCGAGACAACAAGCTCTGCGTCCTTTGCCTCGTCAAGAAGAGTCTTTCCGTCAAAGGGCTTTACGCAGTACATATCGAGGACAACAGCGCAGATTCCCTTCTCCTTGAGTGCTTCAGCCGCCTCAAGTGACGGTCTTACCATCTCGCCGCAAGCGACGATGACAACCTTTTTTGTTTTCTTTTCGCCGAATCTCGTCACGGTAGCTTTATCCATTTCAAACGGACAGTTCTCCTCGGAATAAATGTCCTCGACGGGATTTCTGCCTACACGGACATAAGCGGGCTTCTCGTCCGTCAAAAGCGATTCAATCAGCTTTGCCGTCTGGAAGCGGTCACTCGGAAGATAAACTCTCATATTCGGAATTGCGCTCATAGCTGCAATATCCTGAGCGGAATGATGGCTCATTCCAAGCTCGCCGTAGCTTATTCCGCCGGAAATTCCTATAAGCTTGACGTTAGTGTTCGAGTATGCGACGTCAACCTTAGCCTGCTCATAGGAGCGTGTCGAAAGGAAGCATGCGGGAGAAAAGCAGTAAGCCTTTTTTCCGAGATGCGCCATTCCTGCCGAAATGCTGACTAAATTCTGCTCGGCAATGCCCACTTCAACCGACTGGTCTGGAAATTCGTTGAAAAACGGAGTCATGGAAGCCGAACCCCTTGAATCGGAGCAAAGTGCGATTATATCTCTGTCCGTCCTTGCGTGAGCCATAAGCGTATCGCAAATAGCCTGTCTGTTGGGAATCTTATTCATTTTCGCAAGCCGCCTTTCTCTCGTCGATAGTCTTCATAATGATGTCATATTCCTCTTTGCTCGGTACGTGGTGATGCCATGCGGCTTTGTTCTCCATGACCTCGCCGCCGCCAAAGCCCTTAATCGTGTTGGCAATGATGCAGGTGGGCTTTCCCTTTACCGTCTTTGCCGCCTCGAAAGCGTCATGAAGCTCCTCAATGCTGTTGCCGTTTACCTCGATTACGTTCCAGCCGAAGCTCTCAACCTGATTGTGAAGATTTTCGTGCGTCATAACGTAC
>CAVKLS010000274.1:0-1725 GCA_963657025.1 bacterium
CCGACGCCCAAAAGCTTGGGAAGGAAAAGTCCGAGAAGCGAAGCAAAAAGAGTTGTTCCGCAGAAATAAATGACCGACTGCAAGCCGACCTTGCCCGTTGCCGAAACAGAGCCGATTCCCTTGATTCCGACTATAAGCGAACAGAAAACAAGCGGATAGATCATCATTTTGAGTGCGTTCATGTAAAGCGAGCTGACAAGCTCGATTGCGGGGAGCAAGCCCTCATAATGTCCCGGCATAAAAAGGCCGCACAAAATTCCGAGAACAAGTCCGATGAAAATCGCTATCGTAAGCTTGACGCTTGCCGACATTTTCTTTTTCGTTGTTGCCATAATTCTTACCTACCTCAATTTTACAGTTTAGAAAAACAAAAATTCGCCTTCTGCGACAAAAGTCCAGAAGGCGAACAATTAACAAATTAACCGCACGCGGTACCACTTCTATTGTACCGAGAAACGGCACATCTCACGGAATAAATTCCAGCTGTAACGGGCTCACCCGTCAGAAGCTTAGCAGCCTATCGGCTCAAAACCTCACCCCTGCCGCTCGGGAGCCATCTTCACCAAGCCGCCTTGTGTCCTCTCACCGCACGGGCACTCTCTGAAAAAGGAAGGCTTCGCTACTCTCTCCGTCAACGCAATCGATATATTTTACTAATAGTTGTGCTATGAATAATAGATTAATCGAACTTGCATTATTTGTCAAGCTTTTTTGAGTGATATGACAAAAAGTAAAATCATAGCCCCTTGTTCTTCCTTATGCACTCGATAAAATACTTACCGTATTTCTTCGCTTTAATCTTACCGACGCCGGGAATATTGTTAAATTCCTCCTGCGTTATCGGCTCACGGATAGCAAGCTCGTTAAGCACCTTGTCCTGAAAAATGAGGTATGCAGGCAAATGCTCTTTTAGTGAAAGCTGGTTTCTCACCTTTCTCAGTGCCTCGAAAAGATCCTTGCTCTGGTATCTTGAGCTTGTTTCTATCACAGTATCGGCATATGCACGCTTTTCCTTTCTCACTTTCATTCTGAGCTTTTCCTTACCTCGCAAAACGGGCGTTGATTTTTCAGTCAGTATGAGAGCCTTGTAAGAATTGACACGCAAATATTCCTCAGACACCAAAAAGCCGCATATCGCCTTAAGCTCAAGCTTAGGTATAGTTCTTGCTATTCCGTAGGTGCTTAGTGTGTTTAGTCTGAGCTCCGTCACCCTTTGGCTCTCACTGCCCTTCAGCACAGAAATTACTGCACTCTCGCCCAAGCTGTAGCCGAGAAGACCGTGAATACGACTGACGCAGGACATTATCATCTGTGCCTCTCGGGTAATATCCTTCTCGATAAATTCATTGCCGCAGTTTCCGCAATTTCCGCAAAAAGGGCCGTGTTTCTCTCCGAAATACTCAAGCAGCTTCCCTCTGAAGCAATCAGAAGTATATACATATGATTTCATCGCTTCAAGCCGCTTATAGTCAAGCTTTTTTATCTCCGCACGCTCCTCGGGGCTTATCTCCTCGTTTTCGTCACCGTTCTCAATAAAATATTCGCATGTTCTAATATCTGCACCCGAAAAGAGCATGATGCAGTCGGCTGGCTCTCCGTCTCGTCCAGCACGCCCAGCCTCCTGATAATAAGCCTCGACGGACTTCGGCATATTATAATGTATAACAAAGCTTACATTTGATTTGTCAATACCCATACCGAAAGCATTTGTCGCTATCATGACAC
>CAVKLS010000274.1:1735-2768 GCA_963657025.1 bacterium
GTCCTGATTTCTCTGTCTTTCCTCGACTTCCATTCCCGCATGATATTTTGCCGTCGGTATTCCGTTTGTCACAGCCAAGTCAAACACAGCCTCAACCGCTTTTCTCGTGGAGCAATAAACTATACCACTTTTTCCGTCATGCTCTTTTAACAGTCTCAAGAGCTCCGTTTGCTTATTGTGCGGCTTTCTTACATCAAAATAAAGATTCGGTCTGTCATAACCCGTTATCTTGACAAACGGCTCCTTAAGTCTAAGTCTCGTGATTATATCCTCTCGCACAGCCTCAGTTGCCGTTGCGGTGAAAGCGGCTACAATAGGTCTTTTCTCAAGTCCCTCTATAAAGTCGGCAATTTTCAGATAGCTTGGTCGGAAATCATTTCCCCACTCAGAAATGCAGTGAGCCTCGTCCACTGCAACCATCGAGATTTTCAAATGTGAAACAGCCTCAAGGAAACCGTCTGTCACAAGTCTTTCAGGTGCTACGTAAATTATCTTATATGCCCCCATCGACATTCTTTCATATGCCTTAAGAAGCTGCGGAAAGCTCAGAGAACCGTTTATGTATGCTCCCCTTATGCCCATTGTTCTAAGCGCCGCAACCTGATCGTTCATAAGCGACACAAGCGGAGAAATAACAAGCGTAACTCCGTCCATGATAAGTGCGGGAATCTGATAGCATACGGATTTTCCGCCGCCTGTCGGCATAATTCCCACGCTGTCTCTTCCCGAGAGAATGGAGTCTATTATATCCTCCTGTCCCTCTCTGAAGCTCTTGTGTCCGTAATAGGTTTGCAAAATATCAAGCTTTTTATTCGTTATAATACTCTCAAGCATTGATTCTATAAGTACCATTTATTCTCTCCGTTTTCAATCCTGATAAAGCTTCAGAAAATCTTCATCGGCAACTTCTTTCAGAAGATATTTTCCCTTGCCTGTTTTTATAAGAACGCCCTCGTCGCACATCTTTGCTATAACACGCTGAAGCTGGCGGCGACTGCATTTCAGCATTGAAACCGTCTGATCCACCCCGTCT
>CAVKLS010000275.1:0-2738 GCA_963657025.1 bacterium
GACTTCAAGTGTTCGAAATAAATATCTACAACATTAAAATAAGAATTAATTTATACGGGAAGAAAACCGGGTGCATATCATTCTGATTGTCTGTTTTCTTGATGTTTGGGCTGTTTTCTGATAAAATATGAAAAAAGTGTTTTGGAGTTTTCATATATGAGTAAGATTTTAAGTGAGCAAGACGCACGCCTGCTTCGCCGCTCAGAGCCGCTTTCGGGCGTTAAATTTCACATAATTAAGAATACGGGCAACCGACGGGAAATCTGGCTGCCTGAGCTTGAAATTGTTTTTGTGCTTAAGGGTGATTGTAAGGTCACCTTTAAGGACGGTATTGTCTATTCGATAAAAGCTGAGGACGTCTTTGTTATAAACTGCTTTGAGATTTGCTCGATTGATATGAGCAGCGATGCGGTTTTGTTGTCGACTACAGTTTCATCAGATGTTATAGCCGCATTGCATGCCAAGCTTTTGCGCTATAAAATAGACTGCCGTTCCTTCCTGTATTCCGAGGATAATCAGGAAAACTTCGATATTATCAGAAGAGATATCGCCTGTGCATTCAAGGAAACATATAAAAACGAAGATCTGTCTTATCCGAAAAGTAAGATAACGGCTTTGCTTGAGGATTTGACAAGATATTTTGCCGGTGAGGAAAGAAACGAGAGCGCAGGAAGCGGCAGAGAGAGAATTCAAATGGCTGCCGACTATATTCTCGAGAACTATAAAGAAGAAATTACACTCGAAAGCCTTTCGGGTCATATTTACCTAAGTGAAACCTATATCTCGAGAAGCTTTCCGAGATATTTCGGCGTGAGCTTTCTTGAGTATGTCACTCAGGTGCGACTGAATCATGCTGTCGAGGATATGAGCTCCGACTTGAGTTTGACGGAAATTGCATATAATAACGGCTTCACAAGCGAAAATATGATGATAAGGGCGTTCCGAAAGTATAGAGGAGTAACGCCCGGAGAGTACCGAAAGAGTATTGCTCAGAATAAAAAATCAAATGTCTTTGAAGAGGATGCAAAGCTTTACAGTGACAGGTTTGGCTTTTATAACGATGACTGCCTTAAATCCGTGCTCAAGTATGCCGATGTCAACGAGTCTGCGGTTGAAGCGGGAACGACAAAAAACCTTATAATCGACGTCAATGTCAATGCAAGAAAATATAAAACGGAAAATCATTTCAGAAGAATCATTAACGGCGGCTACGCAAGAAGCGTTCTTGAAGCCGAGGTTCAAAGAGAATTGAAGATAATGACCGAGAATGTCGGATACGAGTTCATCCGAGTAAAGGGTATTCTCGATGACGATATGATGGTCTACCGTGAGGTTCTGACAGGTCAGATATTGATAAATTTTGTCTACGTCGATAAGGTTATTGATTTCATTTTATCAATCGGTGCGAAGCCAATGCTTGAAATAAGCCATATGCCCGGATTGCTCATTAAAGGTAAAGGACTCAGGTTTTTGAGACCCGCAAGCTATTGTCCGCCGAATAATATGACCGAATGGAAAAGACTGGTTAATGAGCTTATGAAGCATTTGGTTGAACGCTATGGCGTGAATAAAATGCGCTCTTGGATATTCTGTCCGTGGATAACCTCCGATTATATCAGCAGTATGGGCGATGAAACCTATATGAAAACATATAAGATTTCATACGATGCGATAAAGTCGGCAAGCGGTGAGCTCATTACAAGTCATTCATTCAGTGCGGAAGGCGGAGAAAATAATAACCTTGAGGAGCTTTTGAAGCTCTTTGAAGAATACGACTGTATGCCTGATATTTTAGCTACACGTTCATATAATACATCGTTCGGAGAGGACGAGAAGGATGTGCCTCGATTAATCGAAAATATAGAAGCATTTGATTTTTGCGTCGCAAAGGACCCAAATTATCTCGGTAATATTCTGAAGAAAACTAAGAGAATATTGAAAAAGCACGGAAAGGAAAATATGCCCGTGCTGATTGACGAGTGCAACAGCAATATCTGGCAGAGAGACCTTTGCAGCGATACATGCTATAAAGCCGCTTGGTTTATGAAAACAATGCTCGAGAACGAAGAGAATTGTAACGGTATAGCGTATTTTAATATCAACGACAGGTTGGACGAGGTTTTTCCCGCTGCAGACGAATTTCACGGCGGATTCGGAATGTTTACGCCACAGGGAATACCGAAGGCAATCGCAGTGGCGGCAGGACTTTTGGGAAAAGCGGGAAATTATATCTTGAAAAAAGGGGAAGGATACTTCATCAGTTATAATTCGGAAAAATCGAGCTATCAGATATTTATGTATAATTATGTCCATTATGATACATTGTACCGCTACCGCCATACGGTAAATTTGTCAAGATGCGACCGATACAGAGTGTTCGAGAATAACAGCGATAATAACGTGACGGTGAGATTGACTGGACTTCCGAACGGCTTGATAAAGAAAAGAACCTATAAAATAACGAGAGAGCATGGGTCAAGCTATGACGCATGGGTGAGAATGGGAGCGCCGCAAACGATAGACGACGAAGAAAAGAGATTTCTGGTGCATGCGGCAGACCCGGAATATTGCACGGAGAAAATCAATGTAACGGAAGAAATGCCGTTAATGATAAATGAATGTCTGAAGCCGCATGAGGTCGTGTTGGTTGAAATTTTGTTAGGTGATAATTAAGAGAAAGCAGAAGACATAAAAGAAAAAACATAAAAGTTTTTGCCACGCTTTTTACAAAAAGCGTG
>CAVKLS010000276.1:0-2734 GCA_963657025.1 bacterium
GCTTGGGCTTGAGGGCTGTGCAAAAATCATATGTACTACAGCAAACGAGAATTAAATATATACACTTATAAATTAAAGAAAGGAAACTTATCATGACTAAAGAAGAAAAATTGACATTGATGGAAAATCGACTCAGAAAGCTGGAAACACGCAAGAAAGAAAATGACGGGGTATGCAGAAGACTCAGAAGAGAAATGAGAAACCTCCAGAAAACAGCTTAATGTTAAGGCGAAAAGAACGCTTACGAAAGTAGGCGTTCTTTTTGCTGTCAAGAAAATAAGGTACAGCGAGTAAAAAAACTTGTTCTCAGTCTGAAAATGGCGTAAACTAGAAATGAACAAAAAATCTACAGGATAAATTAAAATGAAATACATAAACTTCTACGAATCGCCGCTTGGCGGAATCACTCTTGCAAGTGACGGGGAAAGCCTGACGGGACTTTGGTTTGACGGTCAGAAATATTACCTAAAGGGCTTGTCGGAAAATGCGGAAGAATTAGATTTGCCGATATTTGAGACTGCGAAAAAATGGCTCGATATTTATTTTAGCGGTGAAAAACCGGATTTTTCTGTACCCGTCGCATTTAACGACACGGGATTCCGTGTTACCGTATGGAAATTACTTATGGATATACCATACGGAGAAACAGTAACATACAAGTCGCTCGCTGTGAAGATTGCAAAGCAAAAGGGGAAAAAATCAATGTCGGCACAGGCTGTCGGCGGAGCGGTCGGTCACAATCCCATTTCGGTTATAGTGCCGTGTCACAGAGTAGTCGGTTCTGACGGAAGTCTCACGGGTTATGCGGGCGGAACGGATAAAAAGCAAAAACTATTGAAGCTTGAAAATTAAGTTTGACCGATATAATGAGTAGAAAATGCAAGCTGTAGTGTTTTGCTCGCGTTTTCAAGGCGTGACAGCTTGACAAGTTAGTTGAGGCAAACTATACTTTTTGATGGTGAAACTTGATAAAATCAGCTTAATTTTACTTTGATTGTATCCTTATTTAAATAAAAATCAGGAGGAATTAATATGCTTTTAATGAACAAAACATTGATTAAGCTTGCGCACGGAATGTGGGGATGGATAATCTCCATTGCGGCGGTCAGCTTTTTGATGTTAATCGGAACTACGGCGCTAGCTGAGATTGTTGCGGGATTTCTCGGAAATTTGTTTGAACCGCAGAAAATTCTCGATACCGTTTGGAGTGCGGCATTGTCGGCTTTAGCTGCGGCGGTATTTACCTTTTTGGCACAGCTTTTAAAGGGATTACTTGAGTACAAGACAGCGGCAACGGCGAGGAACAGCATGAGAAGGACAATCTTCTCAAAAATTATGGCACTTGATGCGGGTGGAATCGAAAAAATCGGGCCTGTTTCGGCTATAACGGCATCGGTTGATGCAGTCGAGCAAATGCAAAGCTATTTCAGTATATATTTGCCGACGCTTATTTACAGTGTGCTTGCTCCGATTTACCTTTTCTTCCACATAAAAGATATATCAATGCCGATTGCGGTTTTGCTTCTCGTGGTATCGCTTTTGCTTTTGCCTTTGAACAATCTGTTCCGCAAGAACATAGAAATTATTCGAAAAAGCTATTGGCGTTCGCTTGACGACATGACGGGTTATTATATGGACAGCCTGAGAGGGCTCACTACATTAAAGCTATTTGACAGGGACAAGGAGCATGCGGAAATTCTCGGAGAGAAAGCAGATATACTTAACAAGAATATCAATAAGTTTATGAAAATCAATTTCACATCGTTTCTTGCTACCGAGACCATGATATATGCGGCAATCGTAATTGCACTTGTCAATTCAACATTCCGAATGGCAAGCGGAAGCATAACGGTTTCACAGGCACTTGTCGTGCTTATGCTTTCTTACAGCTATTTCTCTTCGGCAAAACAGCTTATGAGTGCGTCGCACGGCGCATTGACAGCAATTTCTGCCGCAGGTAAGGTTGAGGATATATTGAATACTGATACCTCAAGGCCGTTTAATCCGTCCCTTCCCGAAGACCCTGAAGGCTTTGACGGAATAAGAATGAAGAATGTTTCTTATGGATATGAGGGCAGAAGCAAGGCGCTTCAGGATATTTCTCTTAAGATACCAAAGAGCTCGGTTGTTGCACTTGTCGGATTGTCTGGCTGTGGAAAATCGACTACCGCATCACTTTTGATGAGATTTTGCGATGCAAGCTCAGGTAATATTTATATAGACGGTAAAAATTATCTTAGCATGAAGCCTGAGGAGCTGAGAAAGCACATTGCCATGGTTCCGCAACAGGTTAATCTGTTCTCGGGTACGATAAGGGATAATCTTTTGCTGGCAAATCCAAATGCAAATGAAGAAGAGCTTATGGCGGCAGTAAAAGAGGCCGGACTGATGAAATTCGTTCAGTCGCTCGAAAAGGGTCTCGACAGTGATGTCGGAAATGCGGGAGCGTCCTTATCAGGCGGTCAGAAGCAAAAAATGGGAATTGCAAGAGCACTTCTTTCAAATGCGGAATATATGATTTTTGATGAGGCAACCTCAAGCGTAGACCCCAAAAGCGAAAAGGAAATATGGAAAACCATCGGAAATTTGTCGTTAACAAGAACACTCATAATTATCTCGCACAGAATGTCTACGGTCAAAAACTCAGACTGTATCTACGTGCTGAAGGACGGTAAGGTTGAGGAACAGGGAGACCATTCGTCTCTTATGGAAAAAGACGGACTCTACCGTCAGC
>CAVKLS010000277.1:0-835 GCA_963657025.1 bacterium
CAACCAATTCCTGTGCTTTTTCAAGACCATATAATGTAACGTAGTTTTTTCTGTTGTTGGCATTATCAACACCCACATTTTTGCCCATTACATCAGCGTCACCGATAACATCAAGAATATCATCACGAATCTGGAAAGCAAGGCCTACGCCCATCGAGAAGTTTTCTGCCGCTTCAATTTTATCGGAGCTTCCGCCTGCGGCAATTACACCCATAACAGATGCAGCCATTATCAAACAAACAGTTTTTCCAATGACCATATCATCCAATTCTTCCAAAGATATTTCGTGACCCTCAGAAGCCAAATCTATGCATTGACCTCCAATCATTCCGTCCGCACCGGAACGCTTAGCCAAATAAGCCGCACAATTCAATGCTTTTTCTGTGCCAAGAGCCTCAACGCAATTCTGGCTTAACAGCAACTCAAATGCTCTTGTTAACAAACCGTCTCCGGCAAGCAAAGCAACATCCTCACCGTAAACCTTATGATTAGACGGTCTGCCTCTTCTCATATCATCGTTATCCATACATGGCAAATCATCATGGATAAGCGAATAGGTATGAATCATTTCCACAGCCGCTGCAGGAAACACGTAGCCGTCATCAGTTCCGCCGCATGCTCTATAAAAAAGCTCTGTTAATAAGGGACGAACTCTTTTTCCTGCACCAAACACACTGTAAGACATTGCATCATAAACATTCTGAGCATACTGTGAACCGCTGTTATTAAGCGCTGTTTTTAATAAATCTTCAATTATTTCACTCATTTTCCGATTCTCCGTTAGGTAGTGGCACAATTCTAATTTTCTGCTCTGCTTCCTCAAGCATCTTATAGC
>CAVKLS010000277.1:845-1270 GCA_963657025.1 bacterium
TTCGTCACCTTAGCAACAATATTTCCGTCGTTCATTTTAATATCAATACTGTCATCAACAGCAAGCTTTTTTACGCTTGTGATAAATTCATCATCCTTGCTTACTATACTGTAACCTCTTAAAAGAGTATTAAGGGGATTGAGTGCGTCAAGCTTTGCATATAGCTCAGAAAGAGAATTCAATTCCTTTTCTTTTCGAGAACAAATCAAATGCTTCAGTTCTACAGACAGTCTTTCAAGCTCCCGCTTTTGATTCTCCCAAATCGCCTCGGGTGATTTTAAGGCTTTGTTCATACTCAATAAATCAAGCTGCTGATATTTTGAGTTAATAATATATTCTGTTCTTTTGTGTAAAAATTCAAGGGTCGAAGCCAAAGACGAATACACATCATTTATGTCAGGTGTAGCAAGCTCGGCGGCGGCACT
>CAVKLS010000277.1:1280-2725 GCA_963657025.1 bacterium
GGAGCTCTTAAATCCGCTACAAAATCGCAAATAGTAAAATCTGTTTCATGACCGACAGCAGATATAACAGGAATTTCGGAAGCATAAATCGTTCTTGCGAGCTTTTCGCTGTTAAAAGCCCACAAATCCTCTATAGAGCCCCCTCCTCGACCGATGATAATCACATCGATATCAGGCAAGGTGTTTGCAAATTCAACTGCTCTGCAAAGTTGATTCTCCGCATATTCGCCTTGCACAGTGCATGGAATCAACATGATTTCCGCAATCGGCCATCGTCTGCCAAGAATATTTTCTATGTCTCGAACCGCCGCTCCTGTCTCCGAAGTAATTACAGCAATTTTTCGGGGATACTGCGGAATGCTGTTTGATTTATCAAACAGACCTTCTTTTGATAACTTTTCCTTAAGCTGTTCGTATGCAATATGAAGTGCTCCGACTCCGTCAGGCTGCATGCTCTTTACAATAACCTGATATTGTCCGCTTGGCTCATAGACGGTAATTCGTCCCGAAACAATCACCTTCATTCCGTCATACGGCTTAAATTTCAGCCTTTTGGCGGACTCCGAAAACATGACCGCCTTCAAAACGCTCTTGGAATCCTTAAGCGAAAAATAAATGTGGCCCGTGCGATAGTGGTTTGTAAAATTCGATATCTCACCTGTTATGAGAATATTATTCAGAATTTTGTCACCGTCAATTATAGAATGTATATATGTGTTAACCTGAGAGATTGTTAAAATACTATTCATTGTTAATTTTTGTTTTCAAGCATAGCAAGAACAGCTACACCAAAAGCATTGTCGGCAGAAAAAGCGGGTTCGGCAAAAATCGCATCAAATTTCTTTTGCATTCTTGCTTTTAAAAGCGAGTTAGATGAAACTCCTCCGCTGAAAACAAGCGGCAAATCGCCATATTCCTTTTTCAGTGCTTTCACAGACATCTCGATTGTGGCAGAGATATATTCCAAACAGTATCTTGAAACATATTCCTTTGATTTTCCTTGAGAAATCAGATTTTCGCATTTATTCTGCAGTCCTGAAAGGTTGAAGTCAGCGCCATTTAAAGACGGTCTGATTTTCTCTTTGAAATCCACATTTTCTGCCGCGGCATCAATGTATTTTCCCGCAGGAAACGGAAAGCCTAATTTAACGCCGATTCTGTCTATAGCCTGTCCTGCCTTCAAATCGAGAGATGTGCAAACAAGCCGTGCATTGGGAAGTCCTTTTTCATCAGGCTTAACGAGCAAGCCCTCGCTTGTTCCTCCCGAAAGATGGTATGCTAAAAACGGGCTGTTCAAAAGCTCAAGCTTATCCGCAGAATAAAGGGCAGCCGCAATGTGACCTTGTTGATGAGAAAAATGATAGCACGGAACTCCGAGTGTATCGGATAATGTTTCGGCTAACATTTTACCAACCAAAAAACAAGGCATATACGAGCCCTCGACC
>CAVKLS010000278.1:0-2710 GCA_963657025.1 bacterium
ACATCTATATGTACGAGGACGAGCTTGCCGAGGTCGGTGTAACGCTCAGACAGAATACAGTCGAGGTTCTGAAGGAGTGCTTGGCTGATTATGTCGAGACTCAGAGAAATGACTTGGTTGTGTCGATGATTGAGAAAGAAGACACCTAAAGCAAAAAATCTTGTATTTGCAAGAAAAAATCACGCAAACACAAGAAAAAGTTTGAAAATTCAAATAAAAGTTTGAGAACGCAAATATTTTATGCGAGAAAGGGAATAAAATATGGCTTATGCAAGATACGGAATCGATGTAGCAGAACATCAGGGAGCGCTTGACTGGAAGGCAATCAAGAACGAAGGCAAAGTAAGATTTGCTATTTTAAGATGCGGCTACGGTTCGGATTATACCAATCAGGACGACGGGCAGTTTGAGAACAATGTAAGAGGATGTGAGGAGAATAAAATTCCTTACGGCGTTTACCTCTACTCATACGCAACAAACACAGATATGGCAAAGAGCGAGGCAGAGCATGTAAAGAGACTTCTTAAGAAGTGCGGCTCTTGGTTCAGACTCGGAGTCTGGTACGATGTCGAGGAGCAGAAACAGCTCAATCTCGGTTCACAGATGAACGATGTTCTTAACGCTTGGCGTGAGGCTATGGGCAAGCCGAAGAACTGCCGCCGCATTGGCTTGTATGTTAATCCGAACTTCCTTAACAACTGCTTCAGAAACATTTCAGATGATGTTCCTTTATGGGTAGCTTGTTGGGGCGGTGACAAGCCGACAGGCGACAAGTACAAAAATATGGTTATGTGGCAGTGGGGCACGGCAAAGAATTTAAACGGCACTCACGGCGATGTTGACGGAGATTATTGCTATATCTCAATCTATCACGATTATCTTGGTGGTAAGAAGTCGACTTCAACCTCAACCAACAAGAACACAAAGAGCATCGCAGAGCTTGCACAGGAAGTCTTAGACGGCAAGTGGGGTAACGGTGACGAGAGAAAGCAGAAGCTTGAAAAGGCAGGTTATGACTATTCAAAGGTTCAGGCTAAGGTCAACGAGCTTGTAGCGGCTAAGAACAGCTACAAGGCAAAGGTCAAGGCAACAAGCGGCTTGAATTGCCGTTCTGGAGCTGGCTCCACTTATCCCGTTGTCAAGGCTTATCCCTACGGAACTGTTATCACAATAACAGAGGCTTCCAACAACTGGGGCAAGACCGCAGACGGTTGGGTGAGCTTAGAGTGGGTAGATAAAATCTAATCAAGGCATAAGAAAAGGGCAGTGTCAGTTATTGACATTGCCCTTTTTTTGTTGAAAAGTCGCATTAAATAGCCAAAAAATTATTGTCATTAAAACTTAAAAGTAGTATAATATAAGGGAAGTAAAGAAGAAAGGAGGAAGACCAATGTATAAGGGTAACAAAAAGAGACCCAAGCATATGCAAGAGTCTCGAGGTACTTTGCTTCACGAGATTGCAATTAAAGTTTTAGCAGGAACTGTTGCAAAAGTGATAGCAAGTATAATCTTGAAATTAGTTGATAAATATTTCTTCTAAGTTCAAGATTTGGAAATGGGGAAGCCTAAAATCCCCATTTCCATTATACCCTTAATTAAACATTAGTCAAGGCATATATGGGAATTTTATCATGGATTAGTACAGCGTTAATCATTAGTGCTATTATTGACTTAATTGTATTGATTATTGTTATTATTAAAAACCGTTAAGAGAGGAGAAAACAAAGTGCTCATAACATTAAAAGAATATTGTGAAAAACACGGCAAAAACCATTGTACAGCCCGTCAGAGGGCGGCAAGAGGTTCTTTCAAAACAGCTCAGAAAATCGGCAGAGACTGGTTTATTGAGGAGAATGAGCCGTGGATTGATAACAGAACGGACACGCACTCCAAGCGTTGGAAGAAGAAACCCGAAGAATAAGAAAAAGGGCGGCACTTGATAGGTGTCGCCCAATTTTCTATTTTGCAAGATAGTCTTCCATAGCGGCTTTGAAGATCGAAGCCATTGAAATTCCGTCTTTTGCACATTTTGCTTTAAATTCTGCAGCGAGAGCCTTTGGGGCACTAAAGCCTATTTGCGTATAAACTTTAGCGTTATACCTTGCTTTTACCTCGGTTGAGGTATGAGTTTTTCTTTTTGTTTCCGACATTGTTATTTACCTACCTTTGAAAGTTAGCACTAAGCCGCTGACAGCGCACGCACAGCCGACAAGCGAAGCGATCAAGCCTACAACCTGATTTGCCGGATAGAGCACAAAATACCCTAATGCTGTAAGAATTACGCCTATTGGGGCAATAATGGTTGATTTTTTCATACTTATGGGTTAAACTAAAGGCAAGGTCAGGCGGTGGGCGGTTGCCCTCAGCCCTTCCTTCAAGCCATTCTCTACTTTTTCCTTGCTTTTTTCGTGTGTTTAGGACAGTAGAGGTTGGCTTTTATTTTTGCTACAGCTTTACAAACATAATCAATTATGGTACATACACCACTGATTATTGTTATCGCTGCAACAGCCTTTTCAGTTATCACCACGTTCACCTCCTTTCCTTAAGATGTATTAATTATATCATACTAAGATTAGTATGTCAATATATTTAAAATATTTTTATTAAAATAATGGGGCAAAAATGTAACACTTGAGTTTTGCAAGTGGCTTATTTGGCTGATTTATTCAATACGGTTTTATATGCGTTTCTAACAGCTGTATGACAG
>CAVKLS010000279.1:0-2709 GCA_963657025.1 bacterium
AAACTATACTGTGCATCGGAGTTGCCTCTTCTTGCTATTTCTTAGGTTTTATACTTACCAAAAGTTTTGTATTTTCCGGTGGACTCACTTCATTCATCAAGATTTACGTCCCCTTTCATCTGCCCTAAGGAATAATTTCATCCCGGCTCAGTTTTAATAACCGTAAACACATGGGGTCTTAACTGTTTGGTGGAGTACACCGTCCATGAATTAATTTCAGTATTAAATTTTTAATCATATAAGCTTCTGCCTGAGCTCCTTTGTGTAGGAATTTCTACCGCACATGTTCTGCCAAATGGGAGAAATACCAGCTCTGTATTATATTGCCTGTGACTTCTTCTTCTCTTCAAACGCTTCAACATAAAACTCACCTCTGTGGAATACATCAATATGCGTCATCGTGTTCACTGCAAATAAATATTCACTTTTTTCGGCATAGCCTTTAAGCCTTTTACCTGCAGCCTATGAAGCCACCGGTCTCACTCGCTTTCGATAATATATTTTGGTTGTGTCGAATTGAAAATTTACCGGTACATTGGACCTACCTCATCGATTTACTTGATTGCATTACCTGCGTAGCTTATAAAAACTTTCATTCTGATCACCTTTTCACTGTAGAATTAAAAGCTTATAGCATAATCATTTCATCGGAGTTAACCTGCTTTCTTATTAACTGTTAAAATTAAATTTTAATCCGTAATTAAGAATCAAACGGTTAGTACATTTCAGTTCTCCTCTTTTGCTTTATTCTGATTTAAGATTTCGGATGAAGCTTAACTGTTCATCGGACCTTTCCTCCTTGGAATAATTCTTGCTTAACTAACTTCTTCTGTTAAGCTTTTCTTATTTCCTTTTCTTATCTTGGCTATATTATAACGCTCTTTATTCGTTTTGTCAACAGTTATTTTCAAGTTTTTTTTATTTTTTTATCAAAAAGGCACAAAGAGCGAAATATGTTACTTTTTCGTTAATTATTCCCTCAGAGCAAATTTAGGTATTGACTTAAAGTGCCGTTATCGTTAAAATAGATGTATCACAGGAAACTTAAAAGATAAGGAGAATAATCATGAGTGATGAATTTGAAACCGATCTTCTCGTGCTTATGGACGACGAAGGAGTCGAGCACGAGTTTGAGATTGTTGACGAGATAGATACCGACGACAGCCATTATATTGCTCTCATCCCTACAGCTCAGGATCCCCAGAGCCTTGTAGACGATGCTGAGACCTATTATATCTTCGAGGTTGTCGAGGAGGACGGCGAGGAGCAGCTCATGGAGCTCGAGGATGACGAGACCCTCATGAAGGTCGACGCTATCTTCCAGGAGCGTTTCAACGCTGAGTATTATGACGACGAAGAGGAATAATCCTCTTATTCTCAGGTAAATATCAGGAAAAAATTCCTGCCTGATACGCGAACTGCGCACATATAACCCTACACTCAAATTAAAGGGAGCCCGCCTCCGTTTACGGACTGCAGACCTCCCGCCCGGCTTCGGCCGCAAGCGGAAGAAGGGAGCGAGAACTACTCGGGAGGGCACCCACCTGGCTACATAGTAGCAGGTTATTGAGATGCGCATTACGGTCAGGCGGGATTTTTCTATGCTTTTAAGGCTTCTTCTTGATTGAAGAAGCCTTTTGTGTTATTATTGCTTTAACTTACTAAAGCATAAACAGCAAATGAAAGAAGGAATTATTATGACACTCGGATTCATAGGATGCGGAAATATGGCAAGCGCAATGATTAGCGGAATTATCTCATCGGGAAAGATTTCTGCCGAAAATATCACAGCAAGCAACAAAAGCGACTCCTCTCTTTTGAGAACCGCCAAGCTCGGAGTTAACACAACAAAAGATAATAAGCTTGTCGCAAAAAGCGATGTCGTGTTTCTCACGGTTAAGCCGCAGTTTTACGCAGAAGTCATCGAGGAAATAAAGGACGAAATTAAAGAGAATGCAATCATCGTCACGGTCGCACCGGGCTGGACTATTAAAAGAATAAGCGAAGCATTCGGAAATAATGTAAAAGTTATTCGCTCAATGCCAAATACACCCGCAAAGGTCTCAGAAGGAATGAGCGAGCTTTGCGCAGGAGAAAATGTAAGCGAAAATGAGCTAAACGAAATTAAATCACTGTACGAAAGCTTCGGAAGATGCGCAGTGCTTCCCGAAAGACTAATGGACGCCGCATCAACGGTAGCGGGATGCTCCCCCGCCTTTGTGTATATGTTCATCGAAGCATTGGGAGACGCAGGAGTGCGTGAAGGTCTGCCGAGAGCACAGGCATATGAGCTTGCAGCGCAGTCGGTGCTGGGAAGCGCAAAAATGGTAATCGAAACAGGACTTCACCCGGGCGTGCTGAAGGATCAGGTCACATCGCCGGCCGGAACGACAATTGAGGGAGTATATGCCCTTGAAAAAGCGGGATTCAGAAGTGCGGTAATCGATGCGGTAAATGCAGCAGCCGAGAAAACAAGAAAAATATAAGCAAAACACAAAAGTTTTTGCCGCGCTTTTTTCAAAAAGCGTGCGGGTGTGGGCGGAGCCCACGAGAGAGATAAGTAGCAGAAACTAAAAACGAGAGAACAGAGCGAAGCGATATAAAAGAAAAAAGGCTTGGAGGCTTAACCAAAAGCACGAAGTGCTTTTAGGGAGCGAAGCGACCGTAGTTGAAGCCTACAAGCCGACCTATTCGCACTAAAATAAATAC
>CAVKLS010000280.1:0-2704 GCA_963657025.1 bacterium
ACACTGCGAAGGTCATGGTAGCCGTCCTCTCTCATTCCCGTTATGTCGAGAGTCAGGTTTATCTTGGCATTTGCTTTGACTATCATTTTACTCCTCCGTTATAGGTTAAACAGCGAAAAACGCTTTACATCGATAACGTGCTTTGGACACATCTCGTGACAGCAAAAGCACTTTATGCAATTATCATAATTTATATGAGCCTTGCGGTCGATAATCTCAATCGTGTGCTGTGGGCAGCTTTCGGCGCATTTTCCGCAGCCTACACAATTCTTAGTCTGAATTTTCGGCTTAGGCGTAGTAATTTTCTTAACAAGCGGCTGCATAAATTTCGGTAAAAACTTTCCGAAATCGACATTCTTTGTCTTCGGCATTTTAAATTCTGCTTTAATACTTCTAATCGGCTCGCCGATAATTTCCAGCTCATCTGCCGTTTTCGGACAAAGTCCTCTTGAGTTAGCCTCAAAAAGCATGCGAACACTCATCGGCTTTATTCCGATAGCAGTACTTGCGACTACATCAACATTATACGCAGAGAGTCCCGTGAACAGAACTCCCATATGCCTTTTTTGACCGCCGGTCGGGCCGTCACCCTCCATGGCGTCGATTCCGTCGATTATGCACAAATCGGGCTTGATATACTCTGCCAAATCGATAAGCATGCTCGAAAAATCGTTTATTTCAGGGTAACGGAAGTGAAGCTCAGGCTTCATAAGACCCGGTACCGTTCCGAAAAGATTTTTTGTCGCACCGCTGAACTGCGTCATGCAGTGAGTTTTCAGCTTTGCAATATCAATAATAAAATCCGCTTTGACATATGGATTGATAACATTGAGCATATGACAGATTTTTCCGTGCGGCAATTCAACCGCCGTGTAGCCCGTGTCGAGGTTGATTTTGAATCCGTCACGCTCAGCCACATCGGCGATGCCACAGCCCTTTGTTATCATTTTTATTGTCTGCTCAGTGTAAAGTCCTCCGCTGCTCTCGGCAATGAGAACCTCTGCACCGAGCTTTTTCACTATTCTGCCAACAGCCGCCAGCACCTCGGGGTGAGTTGTTGCGGCGGCATCGGGAGTAGCCTTCATAATCAGATTGGGTTTGACAACAACGGTCATTCCCGCTTTGATTTTTTCGTTAACGTGAAGCTCCTGAAATCTTTTCTCGAGAATACTCTCGATTTTTTTCGGATCGTATTCATCACATTTATCTACATACACACGGTTTCGAAGCTCAGTCATTCTTAAGTTCCTTTATGAATTCTTCCATTCTCTCGAGAGCCTCGATAATATGCTGAGTTGAATAGCAATAGGAAATTCTGACATAACCCTCGCCGCACTCACCGAATGCGTCACCGGGTACTACGGCAACGCGCTTGGAGTAAATCAGCTTTTCGCAAAATTCCTGTGACGAAAGACCTGTCGACTTGATTGACGGGAACACATAGAATGCGCCCTCGGGCTCAAAGCATGTAAGACCCAGCTTATTAAGACCGTCAACGATTAGTCTTCTTCTCATATCGTACTGCTCACGCATGGTCACGATATCCTCGTCGCCGTTCTCAAGTGCCTCGATAGCGGCATACTGAGACATGGTCGGAGCACTCATAATACCGAACTGGTGGAGTTTTGTCATGGGTGTGATAATCTCCTTTGGACCTACGGCGTAGCCGAGTCTCCAGCCTGTCATTGAATATGACTTTGAGAAGCCGTTGATAACGATTGTTCTCTCTCTCATGCCTTCAATGGAAGCTATGGAAACATGCTTTTCCTCGCCGTAAGTGAGCTCGGAATAAATCTCGTCGGAAAGCACAATCAAATCGTGCTTAATAATGACCTCAGCGATTTCTTCGAGATCGGATTTTCTCATAACGCCGCCCGTAGGATTGTTCGGGAACGGCAAAATAAGCATTTTCGTCTTATCGGTGATATGCTCCTCGAGATCCTTTGCGGTAAGCTTAAATTTGTTCTCTGCTTTTGTCGTAATGATGACAGGCACGCCGCCGGACATCTGGGTAATCGGCACGTAGCAAACAAAGCTCGGCTCGGGAATAAGGACCTCTTCACCGGGGTTAATAAGTGTTCTTACGGCAAGATCGATTGCCTCACTGCCGCCGACCGTGACCAACACCTCGTTTTCGGGGTTGTATTCAAGCTGATATTTTCTTGACAAAAATGCGGCAATCTGCTCACGAAGCTTGATGAAGCCGCGGTTTGGTGTGTAGCGTGTTCTTCCCTTTTCAAGGGTATAAATGCCCTCCTCACGAATGTGCCACGGAGTATAGAAATCCGGCTCACCTACCGAGAGCGAAATGACATCGTCAAGCTCGTTGGCAATATCAAAAAACTTTCTGATGCCTGACGGCTTTACCTTCTGAATCGTATTGTTCAGCTTTTTAGTATAATCAATCAATTAAGTTGCTTCCTCTCTCATCAATTTCTTCGTGCTCTCTGTCATAGATAGCACCGGCATCCTTGTATCTTGTAAGAACAAAGTGTGTAGCCGTGGAAAGAATACCGCCGATTGGCGCAAGCCTTTTTGCAACAAACATAGCAATATCCTGCATGGATTTCGCATTGACGAGCACAGCCAAATCAAATCCGCCTGACATAAGGTAGACGGATTCAACCTCAGGGAAGCTCATAATTCTTGCGGCAATCTCATCGAAGCCCGTGTTTCTCTGCGGTGTGACCTTGAGCTCGATTAA
>CAVKLS010000281.1:0-2699 GCA_963657025.1 bacterium
GTATCACGGCTTGTACCCTGAAGTGTAGCAACCATAGACTCTGTTGTCGGGTTGGAAGTACCGTTAGCAAGAGGTGAAAGTGCGCAGTCAACGATGTCTACGCCTGCCTGAGCAGCCATGAGGTTGACCATGTCACCTGTACCTGTTGTATTGTGAGTATGGAGGTGAATCGGAACGCTTACGTTCTCCTTGAGCTTCTTGATGAGGCTGTATGCGTCATAAGGAAGAAGGAGGTTAGCCATATCCTTAATGCAGATTGTGTCTGCACCCATGCTCTCGAGAGTCTTAGCGAGGTTGATGAAGTACTCCTCGTTGTGAACAGGAGATGTTGTGTAAGAGAAGCAAGCCTCAGCGTGTCCGCCGTACTTCTTGATGGACTTCATAGCAGTCTCGAGGTTTCTCGGGTCGTTAAGAGCATCGAATACACGAACAACGGAAATACCGTTCTCGATTGACTTTTCAACAAATTCCTCAACTATATCGTCTGCGTAATGTCTGTAACCGAGGAGGTTCTGACCACGGAGAAGCATCTGAAGAGGTGTCTTCGGCATGTGCTTCTTAAGAGTACGGAGTCTCTCCCACGGATCCTCATTGAGGTATCTCATGCAAACGTCGAATGTAGCGCCGCCCCAGCACTCGAGTGACCAGTAGCCGATATCATCAAGCTTCTCAAGAGCGGGAAGCATGTCATCAATCGTCATTCTTGTAGCAGCCTGAGACTGATGAGCATCACGGAGTATAGTATCGGTAATCTTCAGTGGATTCTTTCCCATTTTTGATTCTTACCTTTCTTATAGATTAATTACTTACCGAAGAGCGAGATGAATACGCCTGCTGCAACAGCAGAACCGATAACACCTGCAACGTTCGGACCCATAGCGTGCATCAGGAGGAAGTTTGTCGGGTCAGCCTTGGAACCGACGTTCTGAGATACACGAGCAGCCATAGGAACAGCAGAAACACCTGCGGAACCGATGAGCGGATTGATCTTGTCCTTGAGGAAGATGTTCATGATCTTTGCGAATACGACACCTGCTGCTGTTGCGAATGCGAATGCGCAGATACCCATGACAAGGATCTTGAGTGTCTCAGCCTTAAGGAAGTTAGCTGCTGTAGCAGTAGCACCGACGGAAATTCCGAGGAAGATTGTAACGATGTTCATAAGCTCGTTCTGAACTGTCTTGGAAATTCTGTCGATAACGCCAGACTCTGTTGCGAGGTTACCGAACATGAGGCAGCCTACGAGAGATGCAGCGTCAGGAAGCATCATTGAAACGAAGATTGTAACAACGATTGGGAAGAGAATCTTCTCTGTCTTGGAGATGGAGCGAAGCTGCTTCATCTTGATCTTGCGCTCCTTCTCTGTTGTGAGAGCCTTCATGATAGGAGGCTGGATAACAGGAACAAGAGCCATGTAGGAGTAAGCAGCGATTGCGATAGCACCAAGAAGCTCAGGAGCGAGCTTAGATGTAACGAAAATAGCTGTAGGACCGTCAGCACCACCGATGATACCGATGGAAGAAGCCTGCTTCTCTGTGAAGCCGAGGAGTCTGGAACCTACATATGTGATGAAGATACCGAACTGAGCTGAAGCGCCGAGAAGAAGTGACTTCGGGTTAGCGATGAGCGGACCGAAGTCTGTCATAGCACCAACGCCCATGAAGATAAGGCAAGGATAAATTCCGAGCTTAACGCCGAGGTAGAGATAGTCGATAAGACCTGTGTTAGCTGTCTCGGCAAAGAGATCCCAGTGAACGTGACCGTCTGCAAAAAGCTCTGCATGGTACAAGCCTGCACCGGGGAGGTTTGTTAAAAGCATACCGAAAGCGATAGGAAGAAGGAGCATCGGCTCATACTTCTTGACTATTGCGAGGTAGAGAAGCACGCAGGAAATTGCGAGCATAACAAGCTGAAGCGGATTGTTAGCTACCTGAGCAAAACCTGTACTGCTTAAGAAATTCTGAATAGCTTCCATTTGATTTTACTCCTTTGTATTAAATTGCTTGCTTTAATTTGCCGTGACTTAAGCAATTGTGCAAAGGACTGCGCCGCCAGCTACTGTTGCGCCCTTCTGAACTGCAACGGAAGTAACTGTACCTGCGATAGGAGCAGGAATCTCGTTCTCCATCTTCATAGCCTCGAGAACTACAACTGCCTGACCAGCCTCAACGTGCTGACCTACTGTAACATTTACAGAAAGAACGTTACCCGGCATCGGAGCTGTAACCTCTGTGCCTGCGCCTGCCGGTGCTGCTGCGGGAGCCGGAGCTGCTGCGGGAGCCGGAGCTGCTACAGGAGCCGATGCTGCTGCGCCTGTTACTTCTTCTACTGAAACTTCATAAGCTGTTCCGTTAACATTAACATTATACTTTCTCATAGTGAAAATATTCCTTTCTTGTCGAGGTCCTTTTTGCCTCTTTAAATTAGTACTGAAAAGTTGACTTTTTGAGCCTTGCGGCTCGGATTAAGATACAAGCTTTTATCAGAGCTTTCTGATCGAATGGATCTTAATGCGACCAACATCAGTGCCCATGTCCTCAGCGATGACTGCTGCCATAACTGCGACGAGCTGCTGCTTGTTACCTACGGGTGCTGCCGCTACAGGTGCAGGTGCTGCTGCAGGAGCGGGAGCCGCTGCCTTCTGCTTAGCTGTTACCGAGCCCATGATCTTGCCCATTATTGTAATAATAAGAATAAGG
>CAVKLS010000282.1:0-2685 GCA_963657025.1 bacterium
TTGTAATCGAGCTCGGGCAAGGTCTTCTGGTAGTAAATCTTCTCTGCGTCGTTCAAGCTGACGGTCAAATCCTCGCCGTCCTCCGTGATGCTGAGTCTGGTGTCGGAGCCGAGCTCACTTGCCGAGCTTTCCGTCACCTTGATTTCGTTTCCGTCATAATAAGCCAAAGTAATGTTGCCGGCGTTCCATTTGATTTCGATATTGTAAATATCATCAACGGGCTGAGTGTATTCCTGTGAGTATTTCTTATCGGAATTTGCAGATTCGATGTTCTCCTTTTTAAAAATATCGAAGCCAAACCCGTGTGATGAACCGTAGACCAAAGCGATAAGCGCAAAAATACCGACAAGCAGCCATGTGATAACCTCTGTTATAAGACCTTTTTTCAACATTTTAACTCCTGTCTGCCGCCTTTTTTACGATAGCGTGCATTTTATCTATGTTCTTCTCCATGTCCCGGACAAGCTTAAACTGATTTCTTGCCCTGACAAGGTTATGCTCGGGGTAATCGGTGTGAAAATAAACATCGCCGTTAAAATAGTCTGCCAGAAATCTGATTCCGCATTCCAAGGTCATCAGCTTGGCACCGACAGAAAGCGAATAAAGCTCGTTATCCGTGAGAGACTTTCCGCAAACCGACAAAAATCCCTCGGCGTAAGCTCTGAATTTGTCCAAATCAAAATGAACCTTGTCCAAATTTTCCTCGTCTTCAAGTGCGGTTGTGGCACCCGAACGGATTGAATCGCCGAAATCATAAGCTACGAGTCCCGGCATAATCGTATCGAGGTCGATAACGCAAACGGGCTCGTCTGTCTTTTCGTCAACGAGAATGTTTGCCATTTTGGTATCGTTGTGGGTAACCTTAAGCGAGAGCTCACCCAAGGCAAGCATATCGGTTAGCTCAGAAGCGCATTCTTCTCTTTCGAGCGCAAAATTAAGCTCGTCGATTGCCGTTTCAAGTCGGTCAGCCTTATTCTCACGAACTGCTTGTTTGAGCTGTTCGAATCTGACGGGAGTATTGTGAAAATCCTTTATGACCTCATTTAGATTCTCCGCGGGATAATCACTGAGCATTGACTGAAATTTACCGAACGCAACTCCCGATTTTCTCAGCATATCGAGGCTGTCGGCTTTCTCATAAGCGATTGTTCCCGTGATGAAACCCATAAGTCTCCAGTAAGAGCCGTCCTCATCTACAACGAAGTATTTTCCGCTTTCTGTTGGCAGAAAACAAAGCGTTTCCCGTGAGGCGTCGCCGCCTTCAGATGTGATTTTATCTCTGAGGAAAGAAGTAACTCCGACTATATTCTCCATAATATCGGATGGCTTTGGAAATACGAAGCTGTTGATTTTCTGTAAAATATAATCTTTATTATCAGTTTTTACTCTGTAGGTTTCGTTGATGTGACCCGTACCGAAACGTGAAATATCCTCGGTTTCTATTCCGAATTCTTTAAGTACAGTAATTTTAGACATAATATCAGTAGTTAATTCCGATTCTTGCGATTGTGGTGTTTCCTGCCTCTGAAATGCTTATGCTTCCCGAGTGTCTCTGTGCAATATCACGCACATTATTAAGCTCAGTTACGCCGCTGTCCTTGAGCTCAAAAAGACCCTTGAGGAAGTAGCCGAAGGTTCTTTGATGAAGCCTGAGCTGCTTGGTCTCCTCACCCGTCGTGTGGGTTGTTTCAATCGCAAGCTGTCCCTTTGCGGGAATGACGTTCAAGCTGACAAATTTATCCTCAGCCTTGGATTTTGCGGCATCCTTAACCGCCCATGTGAGGACATCGTCGATGAGCGTGCAAAGCTCTATAACCTTGATTTTGCTGTCACCGATTGAAATATTACTCTCGAGTCTTATGCCCTTTGCGGCAGCGTCAGCCGCCTTTGTTGCAACAAGTGCGTTGATATACGGATTGTCAGAATAGAAATCAAGTAGCGGAGCAGAGCCCGGATTAGCGTTGAACTTTGCCTCATACTGAACTATCTCACGGTTTCTGCCCTGTTCGGCGAGCGAGCCTAATTTCTGCATAGCGTACATGACGTTCTTTCTTGTTGCCTTGTAGGACTCTACATTGACAACCATAGCGTTGTAGCTCTCTGCACGAACTGAATTAATCTCGTTGCCTGCAGTGTATTCGTAGTCCCTTGCCTTGAATCTTGCCGCACCGTAAGCTGAACGCGCGCTGAAGATGATAATCACATAGAGAACGAGGGTTGAGAAGAATCTGATTGAAAAATCCTCGACTCCGAGATAATCGTTAATGCCTCCGTTTGCCACACAGAATGCAAGCAGCTGCAAAAGGCAAAGTCCGATTGAATATGGTGAAATCGATCTTCTGTAAAGGTATCTGAGCGGCTTAATGAACACGGCAACTATAATCAGTGTGAACAGAATATAAAGTCCGTTTGCCACAAGCTTGCCGACCAAGCCGACAGACTCAAGCGGAGAGCTTCCGATTAAAACTGTCACAAAATCCGTGAAAAACAGATAGTTTGTGATAAGCAGAAGTCCCGTAAAGATTTTGTGTGCGATATTGTTGCTCGATGAAAATATTGACGCAATAAAAAGCCACAAAACGCAGACCATATTTGAAACCACACCGAGATTCTGTGTGCTTGATACGGTCGCACCGATTATTCCTCTGCTTATGAAAGCAAGCACGAGTGCCGCCGCAGTAACGG
>CAVKLS010000283.1:0-2679 GCA_963657025.1 bacterium
CCGGAAAAGCGGGGTAAATACTATTTTTCAGACGGTAATGACTTCATCGTCGGGAGCCCGCTTTTTCTATGTAAGTCGTGAGTGCGTAAGAACATATAAGACTGAAAACAGCCATTTAAGAAATTGCGTCACTCACGTAGTTTTCTGTATCTTCGCTCATTTCTCTCCATTTTTGGTAGAGAAATTGGTAAATTGGTATTCCGTTTTGGTACGGCTATCCAATCTTAATTTTGCCTTGAAGCTCGTGAAAAGCTTCAACTTTCTTTTCTCTGGTAAGTTCTGTGTAAATATCAAGCGTTGTACTGATGTCGCTGTGTCCCATGATTTCCTGAATCATTTTTAAGGTGTTCTTATCCGATGTGTTCTCACACATACGGGTACAAAAGGTATGTCTTAAGTTGTGAACGCTAAAATGCGGAATGATTATGGGCATTCGCCCCTCCGCCTTTGCCTTCTCTTTTTCCTCGGCATTATAATCTCTGATGATACGCTCAATCGCTCGGTTCAGATTATTTGGGTTGAATACTCTGCCGAAACGGTTACGGAATACAAATCCCGAATATCCGTCAATCACCATTTCATTAAAGCCGACTTGCTTTTGCCTTTCATATTCTGAAAGCAGTGCTTCTCTTACTTCCTCAAACATCGGTATTTCTCTGATACCTGCCTTTGTCTTCGGAGTAGTGATAGTATAGCCGCACTTACCATCATCGGCTTGTCTGTATATAAGATTATGATTGATAGAAATGATGTTGTTCTCGAAATCGCAGTCTTTCCATCTGATGCCGATAATTTCTCCCACTCTGCAACCTGTTCCAAGCAGTACTGTAAATATCGGTTTCCACAACTTGTATTCTTCCGAAGTGGAAAGATAATTTACAAATGCAGCCTGTTGCTCTGCGGTGAGTGCGTGCCTTTTCGGTTTCTCCCAGTCGTGGCTTTTCTTGATTTCTGCCATTGCACCGCTTGCCGGATTACTCCTGATATATCCGTCACGAACTGCCGTTGTAAATATCGGATGCAGTATCGTGTGGATTGTTTCAAGCGTATTAGGCTTCAATCCCCGCTCCCTGATAAGACTGTTATAGAATTTCTTGATGTCGCTGTACTTAAAGGATGACAACTTCCTAAGTCCGATTCCGTTCCTCATATACCTTTTATACATATATTTGTAATTGGTTCTGGTGGAATCCTTTAAGGTTCTCTCCTCGATATACGCATCAAAGAATTCATTCAAGGTCATATGCTGAGCCGTAAAAGTATCAATCTCATCTTGCATATCACGGGTGATTTTCTGCTCCATTTCTCTAAGGCAAGGACCTTCGTCCTTATCGCCGTGAAGCTTGTCTGCCTGAGTTAATCTCCAACTGTAAACGCTTCTGCTGACACCTTTTGAATCAATATATCGGTACTCATACATACCGTCTTTTCGCTGATATTCACCTTTCCAGAGGTTTCGATTTTTGTTGTCTCGTCTGTCTTTCGCCATATCGCACCTCCTCTAACTTTGGGCTTCATTAAAGGAAGTTCGTTTTGTCGAGAAACTTTTCAAACTGCTCTCGCTTGATTCTGACTGTCGTGCCTACCCACAAAAGATAATCGGCATATTTGTCGCTCTTTACAAGCTCTCTTAAGCGATTCTCTCCAATCATAAAATAGGCTGCCGCCTCGTCAACGGTTATTGAATACCTCTGATAAATCGGTATATCTGTTCTTTGCGTGCTTCTGCTCATAGTTCGCTCCTTTCTTGGCGAACACGCAATACAGCATATTTATTATACTGTACTACGTATTCATTTTCAATCTTACGGATTCTTATTCTTTCTTAAAATGTCTTATAAGTAATTGACCTTCTCCAAGAATCTCTCAAACTGCGGTCTTTTGATACGGACAGTTGAGCCTGTCCAAATAAGATATTCAGCATGCTTATTCTGCTTAATATATTCACGCAGTCTGTTCTCGCCGATAAGCGTATAAGCTGCGGCTTCTTCAATGGTGATACAGTATCTTTCCTGTACCGGAATATCTGAACTTTTAATCTTCATATAAATTCACCTTACCTTTCATCTCGACTTCTTCTCTGTCGTTCTGATTTTCTGTGATATTCGTTAAGTAATTTCAAAATGGTTTCTTCCATCTGCTTCGGAGTGTAATTCTTTGGGAAATATGTTCTCAGGTCTTCAACCTTGAACTGTAGCTTCTCTTTCTGATTTGCCTTTTCCTCAGTCATAATGCTGAAGATAACATCCATGCTAAGCTCTCCTGACTGGCTAAGCTTTTTCATTCGCTGAGCCTGTGAAAGCGACGGAGTGCAGTCCTCGCTCTCGATAGTTTCAAGTAAATCATTCTGCTCGCTCTTCTCAAGATATGAAAGCTCCACACCGATGTTAAATGCGATTTTCTTTTCATCTACCATCTCTAAAAGCTGTGGAATTAGCTCCGTAAGTCTTATGAAGCGTTGCACCTGTCTGCCGCTTTCAGTATCAGAAACCATATCTGCACTTTCACTCTTTCCGACAACTTGTCGGGAAGTAGTTCTTCCCTGATGTTTCAGTGCATCTAATTTCATCTTATAGGCAAATGCTTTCTCGCTTGGAAGTATCGTTTCCCTCTGCAAATTCGCGTCTGCCATTGTGATAACCGCTTCATCATCTGACATTTCACGAACGATTACAGGCA
>CAVKLS010000284.1:0-2650 GCA_963657025.1 bacterium
AAATTATTGAATATTTGTGAATTAAGTATTAAAATAAGCCACGGTATTAATGAGACAGGTGTCTAAGACACTAATCTCGAATTGGATTTTTACTAATTGAAATGAGGTATTAGAAAATGGCTACAAAAACAAACGGCCGCCTATCCTGGGGAGAGAAAATCTCCTACGGCTTTGGTGACTGTTCCGCTAATGTCTACGTTGCATTATCGGGCACATTCTACACAGGATTCCTTACAGATACCGTTGGCATAGCTGCTGCAGCTGCAGGCACAATGATGCTCATTGCCCGTGTCTTTGACGGTGCTACCGACCTTATGATGGGTGCGGTTGTCGATAAGACAAAGTCAAAGTACGGCAAGGCAAGACCTTGGCTTCTCTGGACAGCACCATTCATGATGATTGGTCTTATCCTTATGTTCATGAATCCGGCAAAATCTGACGGAGGAAAGCTTGCCTACACTTACTTCTCCTATATTTTCATGAACTGCATTGTTTACACAGCTAACAACCTTCCATTCAATGCACTTCTCTCCAGAATGACTCTTGATGTTCAGGACAGAGCAGAAACAGCTTCAGCCCGTTTCATCATGACTCAGATTACAACTCTTATCGTCAATGTCTTTGCTACAAACGCAATCGCAACAATCGGTACAGAGGGCGCATTCTGGACCTGGACAAAGCTCACAGTTGTACTCGGTCTCGTTGAGATAGTTATGCTTCTCATCTGCTTCTTCGGATGCAAAGAGCATGTCGGCGAAAGCTCAACAGGTGAGGTTGTTATCAAGGAAGTTCCTTTCAAGGAAGCTCTTCCGGCTCTCATGAAGAACAAGTACTTCTTCCTTCAGGCTCTTCTCTTCATGCTCATCTATATCAATGTTGTCGGCGTCGGTTCCCTCACCTACTACTTCTGCGCAGGCGTTATGGGCAACCTCGCACTTCTTACAAATACATCTATCTGTAACGCTCTTCCTGCTATTGCTGCAAACTTCTTTAACCCTGTTCTCGTTAAGAAGTTCGGTAAGAGAAAGGTTATGATTGGCGCATCAATCGTAAGCATCATCGGTGCTGCAATCGTCGGTCTCGGCGGAACAAGCCTCAACCTCACACTCGTTTACCTCGGACTCATCCTCAAGGCTCTTGCAAACGGCCCTCTCATGACAGGTCTCTTTGCTATGACAGCCGATGTTGTTGACTACGGTGAGTGGAAGACAGGCGTTCGTTCTGAGGGACTTGTAAACTCCTGTACTTCATTCGGTATGAAGGTCGGTATCGGTCTCGGTTCCTTCGTTTCTACTCTCTTCCTCACAATCGGCGGCTATGTCGGAACAGCTGAAGTTCAGACTCAGAAGGCTCTTGATTCCATCACTTTCGGCTTCGGTTACTTCAGTGCTGTTATGGCCGTTGTAACTCTCATCATTGTTCTTCTCATGAACATAGATAAGTATCTCCCTGAGATTGAAAAGACTCTCAAGGCTAAGGACAGAACATAATAAGCTTAACTTTAGGGAAGTCTTTTTTAAGGCTTCCCTGTTTTTTTAGAATTTTTCACTTTGATTACTGCGAAAGGATAATTTAATTATGTCAGAGACTTCAGATTTAATCAGAAAGATGTTCGGCGAAGGCGATGCCAAGCGTGACGCCGGACTCACCACACCCGAGGACATCGAGCGCTTCGATGATATCGTTTACGGAGAATTGCCCGAGTGGCAGTCTCTCGATGTTTACCGTCCGAAGAACAGCGAGGGAAAACTCCCCGTTATCGTCTCAGTACACGGCGGCGGTTGGGTTTACGGCAACAAAGAAGGCTACCAGTGGTACTGCATGAATCTCGCACAGAGAGGCTTTGCCGTTGTCAATTTCACATACCGACTTGCGCCCGAGTTTAAGTTCCCCGCTTCCCTTGAAGACACCAACTCCGTATTCACATTTGTCATGGAGAATGCAGAAAAATACGGTTTTGACACAAATAACATCTTTGCTGTCGGCGACTCTGCCGGAGCACACAACCTGGGTCTTTATGCATCTGTCAGCACTAATCCCGAATATGCGGCAAACTTCAGCTTCAAGGCACCGAAAGACTTCTCTCTTCGTGCGATTGCCTTAAACTGCGGCGCATATGTAATCGATCTGCCAAAGGAAGGCGAAGAACCAAATCAGACACAGATGCTCATGTGGGATTTACTCCCGAACAAAGGCACTGCCGAGGAGCTTGAGCTTATTAATGTAACAAAGCATATCTCACCGAATTACCCAGAGACCTTCTTTATGACCGCAACGGGTGACTTCCTTCGCGGTGACGCCCCCAAGCTCAGAGAGGCACTTGACAAGAACAATGTCCCCTATACCTTCCACTACTATGTGAACAAGGAGCTTGACCTCCCTCACGTATTCCACTGCAATATAAAGGATACTGTTGACGCAAAGAAGTGCAATGACGACGAGTGCAGCTTCTTTAAGTCAAGAATGATTTGACAATAACTCATTTTTAATACTTCACAGCTATGCAGAAATGCGGAAAAGCTCCGACAAAGTCGGGGCTTTTTTCCTTAACCTGGTCAAATTATGCAACTCAACAGAAAAGTCACAGCCGACATCTGATATGCACCCCAAAAGTTAGACACTTTTGGAGGTGCATATTTTTTATGGGCAA
>CAVKLS010000285.1:0-2645 GCA_963657025.1 bacterium
TTCTTCTTTTCCCCTCGTTTTGAATACATTATGAACGCACAATCTTACAAAAACCATATCGCTAACCTTAATATTTATTAAGACAAAATATTTGATTGCTGACACTTTTTTGAGGAAACAATCAGATTTTTCCTTAACAAAGGAGTGCTTCTGTCTTCACATTCTTTTCAAAGCTTGTTAATTTTCTGACTTTAAGCTATACTGATACGGAAATATTTATTGAATTAAAATGGAGGTTAAAATGAACGAAAATTCTTCCGCAAAAGCTTCAGGCGGAAATAAAGCAAAAAAGATACTCGCATTGCCATTGCTTGTCATAGCGGCAACTGCACTTACTCTTGTCGGACAGGTAATCGGACAGTTTACGTTAATTATCCAAAGAATTGTCCCCTCGCTCAAAAGCAACGAAATTTGGGTAACAGGCGACATGTACCTTCAGTTCCTCGGAATATGGATTTTGTGCATGATAGTCTTTGCTGTTATCCGCAAAAACCGACCGCTGTTCGGAGCACTCGGAAACAAGGTGCACGGCAACACTCTGAAATATATGCTCCTCGGACTTGGCATCGGATTCGGCATGAACGCTTTCTGCGCTGTCGTCGCTCTTATCAAGGGAGACATACACATTTACTACAATTCTTTTAATCCGATTATATTTGTCTACCTGTTTATTGTCATTCTGATTCAGTCCTCAGCTGAGGAGCTTATATGCAGATGCTTCCTTTACCAGCGACTTATGCGTGCTTATCACTCTCCGCTTATTGCGATTATCACAAACTCTCTGCTTTTCGGAGCTATGCACCTTTTAAACCCGGGCGTTTCCGTACTGGGAATCATCAGCATTTTGCTCAGCGGTCTTCTTTTTTCGCTGTGCATATATTATTTTGACAGCTTCTGGTGCTGTGCGATGATTCATACCGCTTGGAACTTCACGCAAAACATCATTTTCGGACTTCCGAACAGCGGCAACGTCGTTCCCTATTCTATATTCAAGCTTGAAGCGGGAAGTGCGGTAAAAAGCTTTGCCTACGATCCCGGATTCGGAATCGAGGGCACGGTTCTTTCCTGTGCCGTTCAGGCGGCTGTTGTTGTCCTCATTGTTCTTTGGGGAAGAAAGCATTGTGCAAAACCGACAGACATCTGGGAAGAAACTGCTTCTGACAAATAATTCCATGACTATAAGAATCTAATAAATCTCTTTCTTAAAGAAGCAAAATCCCGCCGATTCGTTTTTGAGTCGACGGGATTTTGTTTGTTCTTTTTTATGCAAGAAAAAAGTGTTCTTAACTTTAAGCTAAGAACACTTGATGTGGTTGCGGGGGCAGGATTTGAACCATACGACCTTCGGGTTATGAGCCCGACGAGCTACCGAGCTGCTCCACCCCGCGATATTTATTTTAATCGGTATTCCCGATTGCTCATTTATAATACCACAACATTATGATACTGTCAAGCGTTTTTTCGTATTTTTTAGAATATTTTTGAACAAAATCGATATTAAATCCTCAAAAACAGCTTGATTATCGGAAAAATCCGACTTATTTTTTCCTGAAAATTTTGACGCAAATCACCGTCAGCATGACAAACATTACAGCTAAAAACACGATTATTACAAATGCGGGCATTCTGTCACCGACTATTGTGAGTCTCGAATCGGCATTATATTCACCGAGAATTTCAGGCTCGATGTATTCCTTCGAGCTTTCGCTCTTTTTGCTTGAGCTTTTTGAAGACGCTGCATCCTTTTCCGCTCTTGTAACCGACACGACATAGATATTCTTGCTCTTTCCGCTTGCCGATTTAACGGTTATCTTAAAATCAACGGTCGAACCGCCCTTTCCGAGAGTTGTGCGGTTTATGGTGTAGCTTGCGCCCTCACTCACCTCTACCTTAAAATCAAGCTTTTTAATATCATACGGAAGATTCATCGTATATTTGTTTACATCGGAAGAAAACTCCTCGTTTAGCTTTCCCTCAGACGGCACAAGCGACAATATCAACGGCAGTTCCTCGTTTTCACTCGTGCCCGACGAACCCGATTTTTTTGTTCCCGACGAGCGGACATATTCTCCCCTTGTGACGGATATGACATATTCTGTTTTGCTCTTACCATCCCCACTTGTCACAGTGATTTTAAAATCTGTCGTACTGCCGCCGCTTCCAAGATTTTTGCGGTTTACTTTATAAGACGCCCCGTCACTCACCGCGCAGTCAAAGCTCAGTGACTTCACGCTGTACGGCACGCTCATAGTGTAAGAATAAATGTCAGAAGAAAACTCTTCGTTCAATTCTCCGTCAGACGGAGAAACACTCAAAAGCTTGGCTTCGTTATCTGTACTGTTTTCATCGTTATAGGTGCTGCCGTCATATGAATTTTCCAAATTTGAATTATCTGTGGAATTCTCCGAGTTATTGTTCTTTTCGTTTGGCTTCTGGCTCGCTTCCGAATTTTCGGAACTGTCGCTTTTATATTCCCCTCTCGTTACGGCTATCGTGTATTCTTTCTTTGTTCCGTCAGCCGCCGTAACAGTAATGACGAAATCCGTTGTACTGCCGCCGCTTCCAAGATTTTTGCGGTTTACTTTATAAGAAGCCCCGTCACTCACCGCACAGTCAAAGCTCAGTGACTTCACGCTGTACGGCAC
>CAVKLS010000286.1:0-2639 GCA_963657025.1 bacterium
GGCTCTTTCCCGCACACAGGCTCAGACAAAAATCCAGTTAGGCGAAAAGACAACAGGCGGCAAGGGTGCCGGCGGAAATCCCGCTAACGGTCAGAAGGCTGCCGAGGAGTCAAGAGATATAATTGCCGATACCCTCAAGGGTGCGGACATGGTATTCGTTACCGCAGGTATGGGAGGCGGAACAGGTTCCGGTGCAGCTCCTGTTGTTGCAGAAGTAGCAAAGGACATGGGCGCTCTCACAGTAGGTATCGTAACAAAGCCTTTTGCATTTGAGGGCAAGAGAAGAATGGATCAGGCTGAGGCAGCAATCGAGGCTTTAAAGCAGCATGTCGATTCACTCGTTGTTATTCCTAACGAGAGACTCAAGTTTGTTTCCGATCAGAAGATTACACTTGCTAACGCATTCCAGGTAGCTGATGACGTTCTTCGTCAGGGTGTTCAGTCTATTTCTGACCTCATCCAGCTTCCGGGTATCGTTAACCTCGACTTCGAGGATGTCAAGTCCGTTATGCAGGATGCCGGCTATGCTCACATGGGCGTTGGCTCTGCTACAGGCAAGGACAAGGCAGAGCAGGCTGCTCTTCAGGCTATCACAAGCCCGCTTCTCGAGACAGCTATCGCAGGCGCAAAGGGTGTTATCATCAACATCAAGTCTTCTCCGAATATCGAGCTCGAGGAAATCGACGCAGCTTCCAACCTCATCAAGGAGAGAGCAAGCGAGGACGCAAACATCATCTGGGGTGCTACATTTGATGAGACAATGGAGGATGAGATCAAGGTTACTGTTATCGCAACAGGCTTCGGCGGCATGAACGGCGAGAGTGCTGCTAAGACAGCTCCGTCAGTTTCTGCTACACCTGCTCAGACAGCAGCCGCAGCTAAGGCTGAGTCCGAGTCAAGCTATGTCGGCACATTCAATGTAGGCGGCAGAACAGCTACTCAGACACCTGATGTTCCGACAAGCGCACCGACTGCAAAGCCACAGCCGCATGTCGAGGAGGATTCCACCTTCACAGATATTATGTCTATTTTTGGCAGAAAGTAATCAAAATTTTACATCTCCGGTTTGGTTTCAGATCGGAGATGTTTTTGTAAATCAGCTTATGGAGGAATTGTTATGAAAATCAACGGAGTACACCACATCGCACTTTATCCGAATGAAGAGAATTTAGAGAAGGTAATCTCTTTCTACAGAGATGTCATGGGCTTCCCTGTTAAGAGAAGCTGGGCAGACGGAAAGAACTGCATGCTTTCCTGCGGCGACAACAGCGTTATGGAGATTGTCTGCCACCCGGAGCTTGACAATGCACCCGTAGACGGCTCATTTAACCACCTCGCATTCGCAACAGACGATGTAGACGAGTACATCGAGAAGGTAAGAGCTCTCGGTTATGAGGTTACTATGGAGCCGACAGATATGGTTCTCGGTGAGAATTTCCCAATCAGGATCGGATTCTTCCGTGGCCCTCTCGGCGAGCACATCGAGCTTTTCAAGGAGTGCTGATATGTCTGATTTAAGAGTAAACACAAGGGATATCGCTGAGGTAGCCCCAACGCTCAAGGCGGGTCAGAGAATTCTGCTAAGCGGAACGGTCTACACCTCGAGAGACGCCGCCCACAAGAGAATAAAGGAATTGCTCGATAAGGGCGAGGATATTCCTTATCCGCTTGAGAACGCAAGCGTTTATTACGCAGGTCCCACACCGACTCCACCCGGAATGGCAATCGGCTCTTGCGGCCCCACCACAAGCTCGAGAATGGATAAATTCGCTCCCGAGTTCATGGACAGAGGTCTCAAGTGCATGATAGGCAAGGGCAAGAGAAGCGATGAGGTCATCGAGGCTATCAAGCGCAATAAGGGAGTTTATCTTTGCGCAATCGGCGGAGCCGGTGCGCTTGCGGCAAGATGCATAAAATCGTGCGAGGTAATCGCATTTGAGGATCTTGGCTGTGAGTCCGTGAAGAAACTCGAGTTTGAGGATTTTCCGCTTATTGTTGCGATTGACTGTAACGGAGGAAATGTTCTTTCATGATGCAAAGCTCGGTTAAGCTAAGGCGAAATCCGCTTCCTGAAGAAATAAAGCTTACTACAACCGCCGCTCTCGTTTTGGAGGGTGGCGGTATGCGTGGTTTATACACCTGTGGGGTTTTGGACGCTTTTTTGGAGGCAAGGATAGTTTTCAGCCGTGTCATCGGAGTGTCGGCCGGCGCATGCAATGCCTGTTCCTACCTTGCTTTACAGGCAGGCAGAGGAGCAAAGGTAATAATCGACCATATAGACAAGGATTATTACTGCGGTCACAAGATGCTTATGAAAACGGGAAATTTTTTCTCGGAGGAATTCATCTATCACAGAATCCCCGAGGAGCTCTATCCTATTAATAACAAGGCTTACAAGCAAATCGGTGCGACGCTCTATGCCTGTGTGACAAATCTCGAAACGGGAAAAGCTGAGCTTTTGCCCGTTCGGGATTTAATTCGCGATGTGGATAAGGTGCGTGCAAGTGCCTCGCTTCCGCTTCTTTCCCGTCCAGTGGAAATCGGCGGAAAAAAGTATCTTGACGGCGGTGTTGCGGATTCTCTGCCGCTTGCGAAAAGTGAGAGAATGGGCAACAGAAACAATGTTGTCGTTTTAACTC
>CAVKLS010000287.1:0-2635 GCA_963657025.1 bacterium
AAAAAAGAAGGATAGGAGAAAACAGTATGAAACTTAAAGAGATGAACAAGGAACAGTTAAGCTCCTTTCACGAAGAAGCAAAGAAGGAGTATGAGGAAATCCTTGCAAAGCACCTGAGCCTTAACATGGCACGAGGAAAGCCCTCGGCTGCTCAGCTTGATCTGGCACTCGGTGTTCTCGAGGCTCTTCACGCAAGATATGAATTCGCTAATTCAAAGGGCGACGATGTAAGAAACTACGGCATTTGGGACGGCCTTGATTCCATGAAGTCTATTTTCAGCGGTATGATCGGCGTTCCGAATTCTCAGATAATTATCGGAAACAACTCAAGCCTTGCCGTTATGTTTGACGTAATGGTAAGAGGCGTCACGCACGGCTTCAGCGGTCAGACACCGTGGGGCAGACTTGACAAGAAAAAGTGGCTTTGCCCGTGTCCCGGTTACGACAGACATTTCGGCATCACGGAGTATTTTGACTTTGAGATGATTCCGATTCCTATGCTCGAGACAGGCCCCGATATGGATATGGTCGAGGAGCTTGTCAAGGACGAGAGCGTCAAGGGTATTTGGTGTGTTCCGAAGTACTCGAACCCGACAGGTATCACATATTCCGATGAGACAGTAAGAAGATTCGCTAAGCTTCAGCCTGCCGCAAAGGATTTCAGAATCATGTGGGATAACGCATACTGCGTTCACGATCTTACCGACACTCCCGATACGCTTCTCAACCTCTGGGAAGAGGCTTTGGAAGAGGGAACAGAGGACAACGTATTTATCTTTGCTTCCACATCAAAGATTACATTCCCCGGTGCGGGCGTTTCCGCAATGGCTGCCAGCGACAGAAACATTGTTGACCTCAAGCGTCACTTCACAGTCGAGACAATCGGCCCCGACAAGCTCAATCAGCTTCGTCACGTTCTTTTCTTCAAGGATATCGACGGTGTTCTCGAGATTATGAAGGGCCACAGAGAGCTTCTCGAGCCTAAGTTCAGAAAGGTCGGCGAGGTTCTTCAGAGTGATGTCGGAGAGCTTGACATTGCAACATGGAACATGCCGAACGGCGGCTACTTCATCAACTGCGATGTTATGCCGGGCTGTGCAAAGAAGGTATTCGAGCTTTGCCGTCAGGCAGGCGTTGTCATCACTAATGCCGGTGCAACCTTCCCGTACGGAAAAGACCCCGAGGACAGCAACATCAGAATTGCTCCGTCCTTCCCGCCGATTGAGGAGCTCGAGGAGGCAATTCATGTATTCGCAACGTGCTTGAAGCTTGCCGCATCCGAGAAGCTTTTGGCAGAATAATTTTGTTTTGAAAAAATCACGTGAGGTATCTTCGGATACCTCACTTTTTTACAAATGCAGACGGTAATTTCATTCGGTGTTTATCTGCGTGCGAATTGGATTTGAGTTAAAGAATTGCCGAATATCCCGTAGGGGCGACCTAAGGAGTGTGTGGATAATTTCAAAAATCATAAAGAAGGGAGAAACAATATGAAGATAATCGATGTCCATTCGCATTTTACATGCGAGGAGTATTTAGAGAGCTTAAAAAGGCACGGAAAGGAGAACGAGGACGGTTTTCCGACGCCGAATTGGTCGATTGAGGAGCATTTGGAGAGTATGGAGAAGGCGGGAATAGAAAAAAGCCTTATCTCCGTGTCTTCTCCGCATTTTTGGTGCGGCGACCCTAAAGAAGCGGCAAGTCTTTCGAGAGTCCTGGACGAGTGCGCCGCTAAGTACAAAAGAAAATATCCCGATAAAATTATGTTTGCGGCTGCTCCTCCCGTTCCCGACATCGAAGCGGCGATTGACGAGGTGAATTACGCTTATGATGTGCTTGACGCCGATGCGGTGAAGCTGCCGAGCAATGCGGACGGAATCTATCTCGGTGACGAAAGGTATAGTCCGCTCTTCGAGACGCTTGACAAGAGAAACGCTGTGGTTTTACTGCATCCTACCGCACCGAAAAAATATCCCGACGGATGCTTCACATCGGTGCCGCTTCCGCTTTTTGAGTTTATCGCCGACACCACCCGTGCGGTGATTAATCTCATCACGTCGGGCACACTCGAAAAATATCCGAACGTGAAAGTTATCGTTCCGCACTGCGGCTCGTTTTTGCCGAATGTGATTGACAGGCTGTCGGGCATAACAAAGGTGCTGGCGGCTAAGGGAATAGGACAGGCGGTCGAGACGAAAAACAGCCTTAATTCGCTTTATTTTGATATTGCGGGCGACGCACTGCCGTCAGGAATAAAAATACTTCTCACGCTGACTGACGAAAATCACATTTTATTCGGAGGAGATTTTCCCTATACGCCGAGCGAGCGCATAGAGCAAAAGGTTGAGGCTCTGCTTGACTCGCATGAGTTAAATCCGATTATGGAGAAAATTATGTACAAAAACGCAGAAAAATTATTCGGAGGCTAAAATGAATATCAGGAAAATGACAATTTCCGACTACGAAAAAATATACGCTCTCTGGATGTCCTGTGCTAGTATGGGACTTAACAATCTTGATGACTCCAAAGAGGGCATTGGCCGCTTTTTGGAGCGAAATCCAACCACATGCTTTGTTGCCGAGGAAAACGCTGAGATTGTCGGTGTGATTATGGTCGGCAGTGACGGCAGAAGGG
>CAVKLS010000288.1:0-2633 GCA_963657025.1 bacterium
ACCGTGGAGAAACTTGATTATCACGCAACTGCAGTAAGCCAAATTCCTGAAGATACCATGAATTTGATGAAAAATACGGCTGATGATGTTCGTACAGCTGAGTTCGCAGGAAGTGAAAAGGAATCTCTCATAAGCAGTGATTATCTCGGAGCGTATCTGCTTCATGCAAAGGATATCGAGGCATATCCGTCCTACGGCGAGAGTCACAACAAGATTTATTTAATATACAAGAATAAGGTATCGAACACGGACGGGGAATTTACTTATTACTGGTATATTTGTTTTAATAATATACAAATTAAAAACAATGGAACGGCATATGTCGATGTAACTAAATATTATAATCCATCAACGAAAAATGAAGGCTGTTTAAAAACAAAATCCGGCTTCTACTATCCGGGATATGAAAAGTTCGACGTTATGTATGAGAAGCTTGTAAATTCAAAGCTTGATTATTATGACTGCGACAGCACCGTGAAAGAATAAAAATTAACAAGTGTCTTGAAAGCATATTTTGAGACACTTGTTTTATTTTTGCTTGCATTTAAATTTTTATTATGCTATACTAGCGACTGTTCATCGGAGGACAGAAACGGAATACCGTAGTACCGGATAAGATGCCGACATTGGTCGTTGTCTTATCCTTTTTTTATGACTAATGGAGGTAACAAATATGAAATCAGAACAGAATTTCACAAGCGGAAAAATATATTTGCCGTTTCTAAAGTTCTGTCTGCCGATTTTGGCGGCACTGGTGCTTCAGGCTTGCTACGGCATGGCAGACCTTATGATAGTCGGAAGATTTGGAGTAGCGTCCGATGTCTCGGCAGTATCAAGCGGCAGTATGATACTTCAGACCGTGCAGTCAATTATAACGGGACTTTCTATGGGTACTACCGTTCTCATGGGCAGAAAAATCGGTCAGAACAGACATGATGAGTGCGGTAAAGTTATAGAGGGAAGCATCTGGCTTTTCGGCATTATGGGTCTCGCATTGGCGGCTTTTATGGTAATCTTCGCAAAGAAGATATCAACTCTCATGCATGTTCCGGATGAGGCAATGACTCAGTGCGTCTACTATGTTTCGATTTGCGGTGCGGGATTACTGTTCATCACGGCTTATAATATTCTCTCGGGTATCATGAGAGGAATGGGAAACTCAAAGATTCCTATGATAACAGTGGCAATAGCATGCGTGATAAATATCGGCGGCGATTTGCTATTGGTCGGTGTGTTTCATATGGCGGCTGCGGGTGCAGCTATTGCAACGGTTGCGGCTCAGGGAATAAGCGTGTTCATTTCAATTTTGCTCCTCAAGAAAATGGGACTTCCTTTCCATGTGAAGATGAGAGGAATTAAAAATTACGCTGAGGAAATTAAAGAGGTCGTTAAAATCGGACTTCCGATTGCACTTCAGGATCTCCTCGTTTCAATATCTTTTACTGTTGTCATGACAATAGTGAATACTCTGGGCGTCGTGGTTTCTGCAGGCGTAGGAGTCGCCGAAAAGCTGTGCCAGATTATCATGCTCTCACCGTCAGCGTTCGCTCAGGCTATGAGTGCGGTTGTGTCTCAGAATTACGGTGCGGGAAAAATGTACAGAGCGAGAAAATTTCTGCTCTATGCGATTCTCTCAAGTCTTGCGGTTGGAGTTATAATGGCATTCATCGCATGGTTCTACGGAGCAAATCTTGCGGCTTTGTTCTCAAACGACCACGATGTTTGCGTGGCGGCGGGAGAATTCCTGAAAGGATATGCAATAGACACGATAATCACATCGTTTATGTTCTGCCTGTTGGGCTATATGAACGGCTACGGAAAAACAACATTTGTTATGCTCCAAGGCACACTTGCGGCATTCTGCATAAGAATTCCAGTCGCATATGCCATGAGTAAAGTAGTTCCGACATCGGTTTTTCTGATTTCTTTGGCAACACCGTGTTCTTCCATTTGCCAAACAGCGGCTTTTCTGATATTCTTTACTTATCTCACAAGAAAAGAAAAGCGAAATAACGCTTTGGGAGCTTAAAATGGCAAAGAAGAATAAGGAAGAAGAAAAAACCAACGTAATGAGAATATTGGACGCCGCAAAAGTTGAGTATACGCCGCATTCCTATGCGAATACCGAGGCGATATCGGGAACAGAGGTAGCGAGCGTTATGGGGGAGGAAGCCGACAGAGTGTTCAAAACCCTGGTGACGGTGGCGAAGTCGGGGGAGCACTATGTGTTTGTAATTCCCGTGGAGTGTGAGCTTGACCTAAAGAAAGCCGCGGCGGCGGTGGGTGAAAAAGCGATAGCAATGCTGAAAGCGAAGGAGCTTTTGCCGCTGACGGGGTATGTGCACGGTGGGTGCTCACCGATAGGAATGAAAAAGTTCTTCAAAACGACATTTGACGAAACGGCGATATTATATGATACGATATTTTTCAGTGCGGGAAAAATCGGATATCAGATAGAAATGAATATAGAGAATCTGAAGAGCGTAATAGAGTACGAAACGGCAGATTTGACAAAGTAATCAAAGCGGAGCAGAAACACAGAAGTTTTTGCTTCGCTTTTTTAAGAAGAGGTAAGAGGAAAAAGTTTTTGCCACGCTTTTTACAAAAAGCGTGCGGGTGTGGGCAGAGCCCAC
>CAVKLS010000289.1:0-2623 GCA_963657025.1 bacterium
GACGATATAAACCGCCGAATAGCACAGTTAAACATCTTTACAGAATTTATATTGTTCCGAATAAGAATAAAACAGTAAATTTCCCAGTCTCAAGCGAATTTCGATAATTGTTATTTAATTGTCGCAGTCACAAAATCACCACAATGCAAACTTATCTTTACAGGTAAAGTGACAAAATCGGGTGTCAAACAACGTCTTTTCGGCAGCTCAAAAGCATGAATTAAATTTAGCCAAAAATTCATTTTTAAAGGCGCAAAAAAGGGACGGCAAAACCGTCCCTCAAGAAATTTATGAAAATTTAGGGCAAAATCACAACAGCGTCGGCAAACGCAAGGTCTTAATTTGTTGTATTTTGTCTTCTTGACTTCATTGCGGCAAAAATCATAAGCAAAACGGGAATAACCGAGGTGCAAAGAGTGATTGTAAGCATCAGCTTAATTCCGTAATTTTCTGCGATACTTCCTGCAAAAAGCAGAGCAATTGTTCCCGCGAGTGAGGAATAAACGGAATCAACCAGTCCGTTAGCCGTAGTCTGATATTTGTAATCGATATTCTTGACAACTATCTCTCTTGCGGCTGGGATAATCAGGCTGTAAGAGCCGTAAATCAGGAATGTGGACACGATGACGATGATGCTGTTCGTCGCAAGCAAATCTATCAGCAGAGCGAAAAACACGGTCACACTTCCGAGCAAAAGGCGGATACGTGGCTTGATGAAACCGAGACTGCCCGAGAAGAAGAACATCAAAAACTGAGAAATACAGCCGACAAATGAGTCTATTCCCTGAGTGGAAACATCTCCGCCGACCGACTGCAAAACCATGATTTTCAGGTTATTTGCCGGGGAGATGCTAAGACCGATAAAGAATGCCGCCGCAACCACGAGAGTAAAAATCGGCACCTTAAAAATCGAAGAAATATCCTTGAGCGAAATTTTCTCACGGGTAACCTCGGTAACGGGAGCGTCAGGAGTTGTCACGGCAAGAATGACCGTAATACTCAGCACGACCGTCAGAACAATCGGCATAATCACATAGCCGACAGCGGAAATTGCCTTTCCCATTATCAATATGCAAACCGCATAACCGGCTGTACCGAAAGAACGTGCACGGCTGTAAAGTCCGACATCGAAATTGAGGCTTTTGAGCGTCCATGTATCGAGAATCGAGCTCATCGGTGCCATAAGAAGACCGAGGCACATATAAAAAGCCACATAGACAGGCATAGATTTTGAGAAATACATACCAATCTGCATGATTTCTCCGGCAACTATTCCAATCAGAAAAACCCATTTGTTCGTTCGCATTTTATCGGCTATGCTTCCCCAGAGGAACTGACCGATAAAGGCAAAAACATAGTAACATGCGACCATAATCGAAACGCTGCTCTGGCTGTAGCCGCGCGCCAAGCCGTAAGTTATGGCAAATGCGGCAAAGCTTGCCCAAATGCTCCAGTAAAACAGCTGAACGAAAGTAAATTTCAGTACCTTGCTTTTCAATGTGAAAATCCTCCGAATATCAAATATTCCTGTCCCTTATTTTCAAAATAACCACACATAGCGAAGTGAACTTCTTGTAATAAAAGAAGTGAACTTCTTGTAATAAAAATAATATCACTTCAAAAAATATAATAACATCTTTGTAATGTGTGTACAATATGGAAAACGCTATGGTAAAAAATTTTTCTCAAAAATTGTCATAAAGAATTATTATTGACTAACCGTATAATTATATGATAAAATCACCCTACACTCTTGAGGGAGTAGCTGGCAGCAAAAGCTGTAGCAAGTCAACATACTGGGCACTGCTCTGGCTTGCTTTAAAATGCGAGACTCATGGTTTTTTGGTAAACCGAACTCTCGCTATATTTTTGAGTATTTCGGTGACGCCACACGCTTCACCGATTTTTTTGTGTGTAGGTGAGCCTATCCCAATTCGTTCAGCAACAGGAGGAAAACAACTTATGGAATGGGGTCTTATGTTCTACGTCAACAGTATTCTTCTCGGCGTCGGTCTTGCGATGGATGCGTTCTCGGTATCCATGGCAAACGGACTGAATGACCCGAAGATGAAAATAAAGCGAATGAGCGGCATTGCGGGTGTTTACGCCGCCTTTCAGTTTCTCATGCCGATGGCAGGCTGGGTCTGCGTTCACACGGTAGTTGAGTACTTCACGGCATTCCAGAAGTTCATTCCATGGATTGCTCTCATTCTTCTTCTTTACATCGGCGGAAAGATGCTTATCGAGGGCATTAAGAACGATGTTGACACAGAAGAAGTAAAAACTCTTTCCTTTGCGGCATTGCTTGTTCAGGGAGTTGCTACGAGCATAGACGCATTGTCCGTCGGATTCACTATTTCGGATTACGGCACGCTCATGGCATTTGTAGCTTCTGTAATCATTGCGGTAGTAACATTCTTCATCTGCATGGGCGGCTTAAAGATTGGCAAGACCTTTGGTACAAAGCTATCCAACAAAGCGTCTATTCTCGGCGGAGTTATTCTCATCGGAATCGGACTTGAGATCTGGATTAAGGGTGTATTTTTCTGATAACGGCTGTTAACTGAAAAAAGTTTTTGCTTTCGCTTTTTTCAAAAAGCGAACGGGTGTGGGCAGAGCCCAC
>CAVKLS010000290.1:0-2619 GCA_963657025.1 bacterium
TTCAAAGCCGAGTGTTTCGGTTGCAATGAAGAGACTTCGCGAGAACGGCTTTATTGCAATGGATAATGACGGATTTATCAGCCTTCTGCCTCCGGGACAGGCAATTGCCGAGAAGGTATATAATCGTCATAAGGTGCTCACAAAGTTCTTTGTAAATATCGGAGTTCCCGAGGAGATTGCCGCAAAGGATGCTTGTAAAATCGAGCATGACATAAGCGAGGAGGCTTTCTCTGCTATAACAATAATTGCCGAGCACGGCTGCGGAGCCTGCATTCTCAATAAACTCGGAAAAGAAGTGACAGAATAATGAAAAAAGGCGAAAAGCTAAGAAATCTATTCTTTGGTTCTTCATTACTGGTAGCGGCACTCGGAGTATTTATTGTACTTCAGCCTGACAGCAGTCTGAGAATTATTACTTACTGTCTTGCAACGGTTATTCTGTTGCTTGGACTTATTGACCTAATCACATTTCTTGTGAACAAGGAGGACAGAGGCGCACTGTGGTATCTCGTGGTGAGGTGCGCCGCATTCTTCATTCTCACAGTATTTATGTTTATGAAGAGCGAATATGTCTCATCGATATTGCCGTTTTTGTTCGGTTTTCTCCTTGCAATTGACGGGCTTTACAAGATCGTCACGGGAATTGAGATAAAGAAGAGCGTGAACACCTGGTCGAGCGTGCTCATATTAGGTATTGCAATTCTTGCTGTAGGTGTTATAATAGTACTGAACCCGTTCAAGGTGGCAAAGCTGACGATGCAGGTTATCGGTGTTTCGCTCATCTGTGACGGAGTGTTCAACATCTGGGCTCAGATAAATCATCGCAGACATGTCAAGGTTCAGACGCAGCTCGTTGAGACCACGGCAAGAGATGTTGAAGACAAGTAATCAAGCCTTTCGGAGGAATAGCTCAGCTGGTTAGAGCGTCCGCCTCACACGCGGGAGGTCTCGGGTTCGAGTCCCGATTTCTCTACCATAAAACCGCCTTGTTGGGCGGTTTTTTCTTTTGTTTGTTCGGTTTCGTGTTCACTTTTCAGAAAAAGCCTGCTCAAAGCTTGCATTGATAAAGTCGTTGAATTCTTTTTCTTGTTGATCCATTGTGTGAGTGTAAATCTTTTGTAAGGAGGAAGGATTGCACCAACCGCCTCTTTTCATAATGAGGGAGTTGAGGGCGGTGTTGACACGCTGAGCCTTGAAGTCAACGCCGAGAATTACAAGACAACGCTTGACTGCCTCAAACGTGCTATGATAGAAAACTGCCGAGGCTATGACGCTAAAGACGATAGATTAAGCGGAAATCCTAATCAAATGAACATTCAGTCTATGTACTCCGACCTTGACCTTGACGCTGAGGATATGGAGAACGAACTGCAGGGAGCATTCCAAGAATTATTGTGGTTTATTGACCGCTACTTATCGTTGACAGGTCAGGGCGATTATAGTAACATTGATGTAGATGTTATTTTCAACCGTGACATTCTCATCAACGAAAACGAAGCAATCGAGAACTGCACAAAGTCAGCTGGCATTGTATCTCAAAGAACAATTGTTTCACAGCACCCGTGGACAAAGGACACGAACGAGGAGCTGAAGCAGATACAAGAGGAGCAGGAAGAGCAGAACGCTGATTACAGCGGAGTCTTTCCGTTGACTGGAAACGAGAATGAACAGCAGTGATATTGGCGGCAGACCGTATGACAAGCTTGCGGATGCCGAGAAAAAAAAGCTGTTCAGGAATGCTTCATACTGGGCAAAGCGATTAGAGGAGCTTGCAGAAAGCCAAAACCTCAAAGGCGACGAGTATGTAAAGGAATCCGAAAAGCTTTACCGCAAGGCTCAGAAAAGCATTGAAGATAAAATCAACGCTTGGTATGGCAGATTTGCAAAGAATAACAATATAAGCTTTTCAGAGGCACAGAAACGGCTAAAAATCGACGAGCTTGAAGAATTCAAGTGGACAGTAGAAGAGTATATCGAGAAAGCAAGACAGAGCGTAGACGGAAGCTATTTAAAGGAGCTCGAGAACGCTTCGGCAAGGGTGCATGTAAACCGACTGGAGTTTATGAACACTCAGCTTGAAGTGGCGGCAAGACTTCTTTGCAACAGTAACGAAAGCGGTTTAAAAGGCTTGCTTGGTAATATTTACAAGGATACTTATTACCGCTCTATCTTTGAAATTCAAAAGGGCTACGGTGTCGGTGCTTCGTTCTCACGGCTTGATACTAAGCTGATTGACAGAGTGCTCGCTCAACCGTGGGCACAAGACGGCAGTAATTTTTCAAGCAGAGTTTGGAGCAACAAAGAGGAGCTTGTAAACAAGCTTAAGACTGATTTTTCACAGTCTCTTATCCGAGGAGAAAGCAGAGATAGAATAATCTCGAGGCTTTCTAAAGACTTGGAGCAGGACAGGAAAAAGACCGCAAGGCTTGTACACACAGAGACAGCCGCCTTGCAAAACAAAGCCGCTCTTGACGCTTATAAGGAGCTTGGAGTTGACAAGGTTAGAATACTTGGAACTCTTGACAGCGTTACCTGTTCGCTTTGCGGCTCGGTGGACGGCAAGATACTTCCGAGGACTCAGCTTGAGCAAGGAATCAGCGAACCGCCGTTTCACCCTAA
>CAVKLS010000291.1:0-2586 GCA_963657025.1 bacterium
TGGGCTCTGCCCACACCCGCACGCTTTTTGTAAAAAGCGTGGCAAAAACTTTTATCGTTTGCTTAATTTTCAAACTGTAATTATCTCGGGAAACATATCCTTCAAGTGGCAAAACGCTCCTACCAGATTTCCCTCGTTCTGAAATTTACTCAGGACAATTTCCGATTTCGGCAAGCTTACTCCATTTAAATTATAGAACTCCTCGTGGCTTTTTTCAAGATATTCCATAAGAATCGGCTGTCTGCTTATTCCTCCGCTTATTGATATTCTGTCAGGCGCATAAACGCACTGCAAATTAAATATCATTGCAACAAAAAAATTGCAGAATTCTTTTAATATTCTTAGTGCGTCCTCATCGCCATTATTTGCATACTCGAAAAATTTCTTGCCGCTCATATCGTCGATGCCTTTTAGCTCCGCTAGCCGTGTGCCAAGTCCTATTCTTCCGTTATGGCTTGCCCATGTTTTTGAGAATTTTTCGGTAGCATAATCGGTATAAATATAACTGAATTCTCCCGATGTCGAATTTTTCCCACGCAGAATTTGACCTTTATAAAGGATTCCTCCTCCCACGCCGCTTCCGAGGTTGATTGCCACGGCATAATCCACATCCTTAAGGCTTCCGTATCTTCCCTCAGCCAGAGCTCCGCAGTTACCGTCGTTTTCAAGTGCGACCGGCACAGGGAACACGCTCTGAAAAAGCGGCAAAAGCTTAATTCCCTTGGTATAGCTTCTCAGTCCTCCGTCAAAGCAATAGCCGTCCTTCACGTCAAGCGTTGCGGTGAAGCTTATCCCGACACCCAAAGTATCTTTACCGATTTTTTCATAAATTTCACGATAGCACCTAAGGAGATTCTCCATATTATCTCTTGGTGTCGGCATATTTCCGAGGCTTTCAAGGCTGATTTCATCTTTTGAATTTAAGCTTAAAACTCCGTATTTTATTGAAGTACCGCCGACATCTATTGTGAGATATTTTCTCGTTTTATCAATATTCGACATCATTTTGGAGCTCCTCTGCGCCTGTCTCTATGACTCGCTTATACCAATAGAACGATTTCTTTTTTATGCGAGCCAAGTCGAGCAAATCATCCTTTGTACGGTTGACGTAAACAAAGCCGTAACGCTTTCTGACCTCTTTATGAGACGAAAGAAAATCAAACGGTGACCATGCAAGATATCCAATAAGGTTGATATTATCGTCAAAGACTGATTTTTTTATCGCCTCAATATGTCTTTTATGATAGTCAATTCTTATATCGTCATACACCTTTCCGTCGATTAGGGCGTCGTCTGTTCCGATACCGTTCTCGACAATAAACAGCGGTTTACGGTAACGGTCATACATTTGCTTCAGGCAATAACGAAGTCCCATGGGGTCAATTTGCCAGCCCCACTCATTTGCTTTAAGATGAGGATTGGACACACTCTCAGAATTGAACATCAATTTATTTTCAATTTCGGCTGTTGTCATATTCTCTTGGTTTTCGGGTGCTTTAGCCACGGCAGACTGATAGTAGCTTATGGCAAGATAATCGAGTTTATCGGAAGCCGTCGTCATAATATCTTTATCTTCTGTCGGCAATTCGCATTTAACTCCCTGATTTTTCAAGAAGCTTTTATAAAACGGTGGATAATCTCCGCTTGTCATGATATCCGTAAACAGCAGATTTTTCATTTTATCGCAAAAATCCGCAGCAAAAATATCCTCGGGTGCGCTTGTCAGCGGGTAGACGGGAGTTTCCGCAATCATACCTCCGACAAATGCACATGGATCTGCTTTTTTTATTTCGAGAACCGCTCTTGCATGAGCGAGCTGGGTATGGTGCACCATTCTCTCGTGGAACTCGCTATCACTCATTCCATCAGGTCTTTCTGCGCCTGCGACGAGGTGTCCCCAGGTGCAGAGGTTAATTTCGTTATAGGTTATATAATATTTCACCTTGCCCTTAAGTCGGTTTGCTATATCCCTTACATGGTCAGCATAAATATCGATAACCTTCCTGTCAAAAAATCCGTTATATTTTCTGAAAAGTACATCAGGCATATCGAAATGGACGAGTGAAACGACCGGCTCAATTCCCGCTTCAAGCATAGTGTCTACGACATTCTCATAAAACGCCATACCTTTTTCGTTCATTTTACCGTCATCAGACGGATGCGTTCTCGACCACACCACGGAAAATCTGCAAGCTTTAAAGCCCATTTCACGCATGAGTGCAATATCTTCTTTATAGCGGTGATAGTGGTCAGACGCGACATCCGTTGAGCTTGCAACAGGCTCTGTACCGATTTCGGGCAGCACCTCAAGCGTATCATATACATTTAAGCTTTTTCCGTCCTCGAGGTAGCCGCCCTCAGCCTGCACATTACTGATAGCCGCACCCCAAAGGAATTTATCCGATATTTTCATTTCACACCTCACGGATTAATTAATAATGTTCAAATTAATAATTAGCTTAGAACTATTTTGTTTTAATTTTTCTTGAGAAAAGCAGAATATTCTCTTTTATTTTCTTTATTTATCTTTATGTAATTCAGTCGGTTTGTTTTCGTTCTGTATTTTTCTTGAGTATACGGGTTGGG
>CAVKLS010000292.1:0-2559 GCA_963657025.1 bacterium
GACGAAAGATTCCCGTATCTTCCGAGATTCGGTCTTCGCTTCTTCATGCCGAGAATTTTCGACACCGTCGATTATTTCGGCTACGGCCCGTTTGAAAGCTACGAGGACAAAAAGCTTGCAAGCACACTCGATTTCTTCACGGAAAGCATCTCCGACATGCACGAGGACTACATCAAGCCTCAGGAAAACTCCAGCCACTTCGGAACAAGAAATGTGACCATGCTCAACGGCAAGCTTGCGGTCAGCGTCTCCTCCGAGAATCCGTTCTCATTCAATGCGTCGGAGTACACACAGGAAGAGCTCACAAACAAAAAGCACAACTACGAGCTTGAAAAATGCGGTGACAGCGTCCTTTGCGTTGACTACCGCATGAGCGGAATCGGCTCCAATTCATGTGGTCCCGAGCTTCTCTCTCAGTACAGAATGAACGAAAAAAGCTTCACCTTCGAGCTTGATATTCAGGTTATCTGAGTCCAAATCAAATAAAACCGCAACAAAAATCTCCGACTTCATCAGCAGTCGGAGATTTTCTTTTGAAGTTTGTATTTAATCAAATGAGCTTTTTCTTTGTCCACTTGTCGCCCTTTATTCTTATGTAGAAGAATATTGCTCTGACAAACCAGTCGGAACACATGGCAATCCAAACAGCTACAACGCTGACATGGAAGAAGTGGATTAAGACATAAGTGAGAAGAACTCTGAGCAACATCATGCTTGCAAGAGACACATACATCGTGTACTTTACATCGTTAGACGCTCTGAGTGCATTAGGCAGTGCGAAGGCAAACGGCCAGATGATAACAGCACATACAGCATGCACATAGAAACACTTGAGAGTAAGCTCTGTTGTTGCGTCGCTCAGGTTGTAAAGTCTCAAAATCGGATATCTCGCAAAGAAGAGTATTGCCGTTGTAATCCAAACAAGGATATAAGCAATAAGCATAAGCTTGCGGATATATTTTCTTGCCTCCTCATATCTGCCAGCACCGACGCACTGACCGACAACGGTAATCATCGTTACACCGATGGACATACCCGGAGTAATCTGAATACTTGCGATATTGGCACAAATCGCATTGGCGGTGATAGATTGCGTGCCCAGAACAGCCACAATAGCCGCAACGATAATTTTACCTACCTGAAAAATAGAGTTCTCGATACCGTTCGGAACACCGATATAGAGAATTTTCTTTATCATCGGAAAATCAAGCTTCACCTTATATAAGGCTGTGTAGCTGATTATTCTTTTCTTGTTAAAAAGAAGTATTGTGATGAATACCGAACCGATAATTCTTGAGAGAAGCGTTGCCCATGCAGCACCCGCAACCTCCATGCCGCAACCGTAAATAAAAATTGCGTTACCGACAACATTAAGACCGTTCATAAGGAACGATGTGAGCATACTTGTCTTAGAATCGCCCATGGATCTGAAAAGTGCCGCACCCGAATTATAAACCGCAATAAACGGGTAAGAAGCCGCCGTCAACAAAAAATAAGTCTGAGCGTAATTCATAACATCAGCGTCAACATTGCCGTAAAGTGCTTTTAAAATCGGATTTCTGAGCGTACAGCATATAACTCCGAAAATAAGCGAAACAAACAGCGAAACATAAAACAGCTGGTTTGCCGATTTGCCCGCATTTTTCTTGTCTCCCATTCCGATGTACTGAGCGGCAACAACAGAACCGCCCGTGGCAAGTGCCGTAAACAGCGTCAAAAACAGAATATTGATACTGTCAACAATAGATACTCCCGAAACCGCCGACTCACCGCACGACGATACCATGACCGTATCGGCAAGACCTATGGTCATAGCAAGCATCTGCTCCACAACAAGGGGAATGATGATTGCCCTCAGCTGTTTGTTCGTAAACATCGGCTTGCTCTGAATGCTTTCCTCCATTTACTTAATACCTCTTTTCTTCCGTAATACATACACGCATATTGTAGTACCAAATGCAACTAAATTCAATAATTATTACTGATTTACTGTCATAATATATAATTATGGTCGGTCATAAACAAAACATATGCCAAAACCAAAAAATCTTGTCCCCTTTCTGTCCTGTGCGCTCCTGTATAATTTAGCCATAACAACAAAAACAAATCAAACGAAGAAGAAAAGGGGAGATCAAAATGATAACAGAAAGAATAGCCACCGAAAAAATAAAATACCATCTCACCCATTAGGTGCTGTAAGCACAATAATTAACAAGACTTAATTTCAGAACCATAAAAAACACCTTACAGCACAACAAATTTACTTAAAGAGCGGACTAATAAGTCCGCTTGTTTCAATTTTGGCGATTTTTATACTTGCGAGCTTAACAAAAAATCCCTTGCCGTAAAGCAAGAGATTTTCTTGAAATTCCTGATGTCAAATCTCGGTGATAACCGAATTCATAAGAGCCACAGTCTTTGCGGCAGCAGCCTTTGCAAAGGTGGGATAATCCACGGATGCATCATCGTTTGCGTTATCGGAAATACTTCTCAAAACAACAAACGGAATACTGTTCATATAACACACGTGAGCGATTGCACCGCCCTCCATTTCGCAAG
>CAVKLS010000293.1:0-1203 GCA_963657025.1 bacterium
CTGATGAAGCTGCTTTTCAATCCCGAGGTGAACACAAATCTTTACAGCACCCCCGAGACAAGCATCGACTTTGACAAAATGCAAAGAGGCGACCAGCTTGCACAGTTCTTTGCCGTATTTCTTCCTCCGCGAGAGGGCTTCAAGCGTTACGGCAGAGAGGATATGACCGATGAAATTTACATTGCCGAGATGAGAAAAATCCTTCTCGACAACGTGAAGAAATATAACGACATGATAGAAATGGCATATTCTGCCGAGGATATCGAGAAGAACCTTGCAAACGGAAAAATGAGTGCCGTTCTCACCATGGAGGACGGAAGAGCAGTCGATTACAAGCTTGAGAATGTAAAGCGCTTTTACGACGATGGTTTCCGTGCAATCGCACTCACATGGAACTTTGACAACTGCTTCGGCTACCCGAACTCAGCCGATGAGAACCTTATGAAAAAAGGTCTTACAGATTTCGGCAAGGAGGCTGTAAGCTACATGCAGGAATTGGGCATTCTCGTTGATGTTTCCCATCTTTCCGAGGGCGGATTCTACGACGTAGCCGATGTGTGCAAAAAGCCGTTCATCGCATCGCACTCAAACTGCAGAGAGCTTTCCTCTCATCAGAGAAATCTCTGGGACGAGCAGATTAAGGTTCTCGCTTCAAAGGGCGGTGTATCGGGAATAAACTTCTGTCCGTCGTTTTTGAATGCCGACCCGAAGGACGAGCACTCAAGAGTTGAGGCTATGGTGAGACACATTCTTCACTTCATAGATGTCGGCGGTATCGAATGCGTCGGTCTGGGAACAGACTTTGACGGTATCGGCGGAATTCTCGAGATAGACGATTCCTCCAAGATGCCGATTCTTGCCGATGAGCTCAAAAAAGCAGGTCTCAGTGACGATGAGATTGAGAAGATATTCTACAAAAATGTTCTTCGTGTCATGAAGGACGCACTCTGATTTGAAAGGAGCTTTTTTATGGAAAACACAATCTATGATGTAGCAATTATCGGCGGCGGCCCCGCAGGACTTGCCGCAGGAATTTACGCGGGAAGAGCCGAGCTTAAGGTAGCCGTGGTTGAGAAGTACACGGCAGGCGGTCAGCTTACCACAACAAGCGAAATCGCAAACTATCCCGGATTCGAAACTCCCGTTGACGCTACCGTTTTGGCAGAGACAATGGAGAAGCAGGCAAAGAATTTCGGCGTAGAG
>CAVKLS010000293.1:1213-2549 GCA_963657025.1 bacterium
GTTAAGAAAAACGTAACCCAAATCACCACCGATGAGGACGGAAACAAGGTTCTTTCCAACCGCAGAGGAGATATTTTGGCGGCTAAGACGCTGATTTTTGCTTTGGGTGCAGAGCCGAGACATTTGGGCGTTCCCGGTGAGGATGAGCTCAGAGGCGTGGGAGTCTCTTATTGTGCCGTTTGCGACGGTGCATTTTTCGGAGGAAAGACCTGCGCTGTAGTCGGTGGCGGAGACACGGCGGCGGCAGACGCTATTTATCTCTCAAAAATCTGCAAGAAGGTATATTTAATTCACAGAAGAGATGAATTGAGAGCTGCAAAAAGCTATTTCACCGAGCTCAAAAAGCACGATAACATAGAGTTTGTTTGGGACAGCGTTGTCAAGGAGATCAAGGGCAGTCCTATGGTATCTTCCTGTATTCTTGAGAATGTCAAGACGGGAGAGACAAGCGAATTGGAGCTTGACGGTATATTTGTAGCCGTCGGAACCAAGCCTTCCACAAAGCTTGCGGAGGGTGTTTGCGAGCTTGACGAGAGGGGATTTATTATTGCGGGCGAGGACACAAAGACAAGTGCGCCCGGAGTTTATGCCGCAGGTGACTGCAGAACCAAGCATTTGAGACAGGTTGTCACTGCAGTGGCTGACGGTGCGATTGCCGCAACAGAAGCGGGAGAATATTTGACTGACGGAGATAAGAAATGGTAAAAATCAAAGAGCTTTTTGTTAAGTATAAGGAAATTATTTTATATGTGTTTTTCGGTGGCCTCACAACCGTTGTAAACTGGGGCGGCTATCTCATTTTAGTAAGACTTATGGGCGGATCGGAGTCAAATGTGGCTGTCACGGCGGCTACTGCGCTCGCTGAGTTTCTCTCGATTCTTTTTGCTTATGTCACAAACAAGAAGTGGGTCTTTGAGAGTTCCGCACACGGCTTCTCGGAAAATTTCATGGAGATGCTCAAGTTTTTCGGAGCAAGAGCTTTTTCCGCAGTGCTTGACATTGTCCTGATGTACATTTTTGTCACAAAGCTTCACGTCAACGATACCGTCATGAAGCTTGTCGCAAATGTTATCATCATTGTGGTCAATTATGTTGCCTCTAAGCTTTTTGTTTTTAAGAAAAATTGAAAAAGTTGCAAAAATAATGTAAAATTCAAGCGGCAAATTTGCAAACTTTAGGTTGTTGATGTATAATCTATGAGTTAATATGTCATTTGTCGAGGGCGGCAGATGACAGCTTTTCGTGTTGAAGGTCGTTTTTGACCTTCGTTTACAGTGCATTTAATTTTTCTAAATACAGAAAGGTGAATACAAGATGGCAAGAAATAACTCTTCAA
>CAVKLS010000294.1:0-2518 GCA_963657025.1 bacterium
ACATTGATTTGTTCGAACAAATGGGAGAGGAATTCAAGAAGCGTTTCGAGGGTAAGAAGATAAATAAAATTCTTACCATTGAAGCTTCAGGAATAGGTATTGCCTGCATTGTGGCACGCCATTTTCATGTTCCTGTTGTTTTTGCTAAAAAGACAAAAAGCATAAACATTGACGGAGAAATGTATGTGGCGGACGTTGTATCGTTTACTCACAAAAATACCAATCAGGTAATTGTCTCCAAAAAGTTCTTAACAGCCGAAGATCATGTTTTGATTATTGATGACTTTCTCGCAAACGGATGTGCTCTGCAGGGTCTTATCTCTATTGTTAATCAAGCAGGAGCAACAGTTGAAGGTATTGGTATAGCTGTTGAAAAAGGCTTCCAGATTGGTGGAAATATTATCCGCAACATGGGATACCAGTTGGAGTCTCTTGCTATTATTGAAAGCATGGATTCCAAGACAGGGGGGGTAACATTCCGTGAACAGTAATAAACCAAAAAAGAAACTAAATATGTCGGATGTTTCGCTCGATAATATATATGTTCTTGACGGAAAGGTACCTTTCGGAAAAGCAATTCCTTTCGGACTTCAGCATATTTTGGCTATGTTTGTCTCAAATATAGCCCCGATTATCATTGTTGCAGCAGCTTGTGGCGTAAGTTCCTCTGACACTGCGATGATTATTCAAAGTGCCATGTTAATTGCCGGTATAGGTACATTGATTCAGCTGTTTCCTATATGGCGAATTGGTTCCGGCTTGCCTATTGTAATGGGAATATCCTTTACATTTGTTTCTATTGCTTGCGTTATCGGCGCACAATACGGATACGGTGCCATTATGGGTGCTGTTTTGGTTGGCGGCATAGTGGAAGGTGTTTTCGGCCTTTTCGCTAAATATTGGATAAAGCTGATCACTCCTATTGTTTCTGCTACCGTTGTTACGGCTATCGGTTTCTCACTGCTTTCTGTCGGTGCAGATTCTTTCGGCGGCGGAAGCAGCAACGCTGACTTTGGCTCGGCAACAAACTGGATTTTAGGTACAATTACCTTAGTTTGCTGTATAGTGTTTAATATTTTCGCAAAGTCATATCGTAAACAGCTCTCTGTTTTATTTGGACTTGTAGTTGGCTACATCGTTGCGTTGTTTATGGGAGTAGTAGATTTTTCATCTATACGAGAGAGCAGTATTATTGCATTGCCGCACGTTGTTCCGTTTAAAATGGAATTTCATCTAAATGCGATTATTGCTTTTGTTTTAATATTTCTTGTTTCAGCAACAGAAACTATTGGTGACACCTCTGCCTTAGCTTCTTCCGCACTTAACCGCAATGCAATAGAGAAGGAAACCTCAGGCTCTATTGCATGCGATGGATTCGTAAGCGCTTTATCATCTGTTTTCGGTTGTATGCCGATTACTTCTTTTAGTCAGAATGTCGGACTTGTTGCCATGACAAAAGTAGTTAATCGCTATGCTATCGGCACCGGAGCAATTATCATGATTTTAGCCGGAATTTTCCCTGTTGTAGGTGCTCTTCTTGCTACTTTGCCAAGCGCGGTTCTCGGAGGTTGCACCATCATGATGTTTGGCACAATCGTTATCAGCGGTGTTCAGATGATTGGAAAATGCGGTTACACGCAGAGAAACATAACAATTGCAGCTTTGTCATTGAGCATTGGCTTGGGCTTCACTCAGTTTCCTCAGCTTTTTGAGATATTCCCAAGCATCGTCAGCACTGTATTCGCAGAAAACTGTGTAGCTGTTGTATTCCTCAGTGCAATTATTTTGAACTTGATTCTTCCGAAAAATATGGAAGCTGAAAAATAATCTTTCTGTTGTTCAAACATGTAAAGTGATATACTTTTCGGTAATTGCAAATTGTTTCAAATCTAACGGCTGATATTAGTCAATAATTAATTATGCAAAGAGACTTTGTAAAGCTACAATTCTTTACAGCTGCAATCTTACTAAACTGAATTACATATCAGACAAAAATCCCCTTTCATCAGATTTATGATGAAAGGGGATTTTGCGTATCAAATATAAATTGTGGTTACTCGCTTTGAAGAAACTGAAGAAAACTGTATGTGTGGGAAGGCTTTTTCTCTGAAATGTTTAAATTGAGGAGAAACCTTTGCCAAACACTTCACTCGTGCTGGACATTGAAATAAAAGCTTTTAAATTATTGCGGTGAATAAATGCCCTGACTGCTGCTGCCTGTTGTCTTGTGAGCGTTGTAAAGATAAGATACTTGTCGTCGTTTGTGTAAGCACCTTTTGCTTTAACGATAGTGGCACTCTTATTTAGATCTTTAATAATGAACTGGCAAATAGCGTCCTTGTCATCGCATGTTATCATAACAGATTTGCGAAGCATGATATTTTCGATTATTGCGTCAATCAAGAAGGATTTAACCGTTAAACCGACAAAAGAATATAGAGCGGTTTTAATGTCGAAAACAAAGCATGCGATGATAATCATGATCAAATCCGTGATGAAAAGAGCAATGCCTATATCC
>CAVKLS010000295.1:0-2516 GCA_963657025.1 bacterium
GCCCTGAATCCGAACATTCTTACAGGCTACGGCAATGACGGCACAGGCGGAAAGCTCTGGAACGGTGTCTTCCTCGCTACATGTATCGCTTCCGCAATCGGAATGTTCTGCATGGCTTTCATCGCAAACAAGCCGTTCTGCTTAGGACCCGGAATGGGACTTAACAGCTTCTTTGCTATCGTTGTCGGCAACATCGTTGCTATGACAGGCTGCACCTACCTCGAGTCCTTCCAGGCTGCACTTGTTATCATTCTTGTAGAGGGTATCCTCTTCACTGTTCTCTCAATCTGCAACATCCGTGAGAAGATTGTCGATGCTATTCCGCTCGGCGTTCGTCTCGGAATCGGCCCCGCAATCGGACTTATGCTCCTTAACATCGGTGTCGGCTCCAATGTTTACATCGCTAACAGCGAGGGAACTCAGTTCTATGCTATGAGAGATTTCTTCGGTTCTCTTACAGCAGGTGTTGCTAAGGAGACCATGGGTGATGCTTATCCCGTAATGGTTCTTTCCGTTATCACAATGTTCGTAGGTCTTTTCGCTATCGTTATCCTCAACAAGAAGGGCGTAAAGGGCTGCGTTATCCTCGGTATGCTCATCGCTGCTATTATCTATTGGGCAGGCGATTATTTCGTTCTCGGAAACAATCCGTTTGCTTCTCTTGCAACAGCTACATTCGTACCGCAGTTCGGCGATATGGCTGAGACAACTCTCTTCAAGTTCGACTTCCATGAGTTCTTCCAGATTGGTTGGTTCACTGCTATCACACTTATCATCACATTCTGCATCATCGATATGTTCGATACAATCGGAACACTCGTCGGTACAGCTTCAAGAGCAGGTATGGTTGATAAGGACGGCAATATGCCTCAGATGAAGGAGGCTCTCCTTGCTGATGCTATCGGTACTGTTGCCGGTGCTGTCACAGGTACTTCCACAATCACAACTTTCGTTGAGTCGGCTTCAGGTGTTGAGGCAGGCGGACGCACAGGACTTACTTCCCTCACATGCGGAATTATGTTCTTCCTCTGCATCTTCATCGCACCTATCGCAGCTATCATTCCTGCAGCTGCTACATCTTCCGCACTTATCTATGTTGGTATCCTCATGGTTTCCAACCTCAAGAATATCAAGTGGGATGATATTTCCGTAACAGTTCCTGTTGCTCTCATGCTCATCGCTATGCCTATCTCCGGTTCTATCGGACACGGCATCGGTCTCGGACTTATTTCCTACACAGTAATCAAGCTCTTCACAGGCAAGGCTAAGGATGTTTCTGTTGTTACATACATCATTTCCTTACTCTTCCTCGTAAAGTTCTTCCTTGCTGTTTAACGGTTAGAAAAGAATATATTTTTGATAAAGCTCTGTGGTTTGACCGCAGAGCTTTTCTCTTGGCTTGACTGAATCTTTAAAAGCGTCTATATTATTTTATAGTAAGCTTAATAAGGAGAAATTCATGGAGAATATAAAAGCTGTGCTGTTTGATTTGGACGGAACGCTTATCGACACAGAAAAATATTATCGAGCATGCTGGAAAAAGGCAATCGAAAGCTTTGGCTACTGCGTGAGTGACGAACAGGTTCTCACGCTTCGTTCGCTTGGCAGACCGTTCGCACCCGACCACATAAAAAAGCTCGTCGGCGACCCGAATGCCGACTACAAAGCAATAAGAGCGGAGCGCTCAAGACTTATGGAGCAGATGATTGAAGAACAGGGAATAGCACTGAAAAAGGGTGCGACCGAGCTTCTCGAATATTTAAAATCAAAGGGAATAACAACAGCCGTTTCGACTGCCTCCGATTTGGAGAGAACCACCCGTTACCTCAAGCAGGTCGGAATATACGAGTATTTCGACAAGCTGATTTCATGCACAATGGTGAAGCTTGGAAAGCCTGCCCCCGATGTTTATGTGTATGCCTGTAAAGAGCTTGGACTTGACGCAGACGAATGCGTAGCAGTTGAGGACTCGCCGAACGGCGTAAAAAGTGCTTTCGAGGCGGGGTGTAAAGTAATTATGATTCCCGACCAATCGGAGCCTGACGAAGAAACAGCAAAAATGCTTTGGAAAAAGGCAGAATCTCTCGATAAGATAATCGGGATTTTTGAAGAAATTTAATAATAGCTAAAGAGGCGAATACCAAATTGAAAATTACTTTGATACACGGTCAAAGTCACAAGGGTTCAACCTACCATGCAGCAAGAATGCTTGCAGAAAATTTAGGTGGCGAAATAACAGAATTTTTTCTGCCGAAAGATTTTGGCGAGATGTGCGTGGGATGCACTCAGTGCATATTGAAGAACGAGAAATGCTGTCCGCATTATGAAAGGCTTGCACCCATCACTCAGGCAATGGATAAGGCTGACGTGATTATCCTCGAAAGTCCTGTCTATGTCTATCATGTGACATCGGCAATGAAAGCGTTTTTGGAGCACTACGGTTGGCGGTGGCTGCTTCACCGTCCCGAGGAGAGTATGTTCAAAAAGCAGTTGGTTTGCATTGCCACGGCTGCAGG
>CAVKLS010000296.1:0-2500 GCA_963657025.1 bacterium
GTATAATTTCAGTATAGTGTCACATTGAAAGAAGTAAAGCTTATGTGGGAGGCAGTATTATGAACATTTCTGAATTTGCAGAATATGCCGGCGTGTCAAAGTCGGCGGTAAGCAGATACTTTAACGATGGCTATCTGAGCGACGATAAGCGTGAGAAGATTGAAAAAGCTATTAAGGAAACGGGCTATGCTCCGAGCTTTTCGGCTCATGCGGTAAAAACGAGAATAACCAAGCTTGTCGGCGTGATTATACCGAAGCTGTCGAGCGAAAGCTGTGCGAGAATAACCGAGGGCATAAGTCAGGTGCTTTATGAAAACGGCTACCAGATTTTGCTGGTCAACACGGCAAACGACTACAACAAGGAAATAGAATATCTTGAGCTTTTCAGGCAGAACAGAGTTGACGGCGTAATTTTACTTGCAACGATATTTACCGAAACGCACAGGTCGCTTATAAATAAAATGCGTATTCCCGTCGTCGTCATCGGACAGCAGTACAAAGGGCTCAGTTGTGTTTGCCACGATGATTACGGTGCGGCTTATGCGCTTACTGATCTTATGCTTAAAAAAGGTGCTAAAAAACCGGCTTATATCGGTGTTACCGATGAGGACAAGGCGGCAGGCGAAGACAGACATAACGGCTTTTTACAGGCGGTAAAGGACAACGGCTTGAAGATTGAAAACAATTACAGCGTTATTTCAGAGTTTAATATTGATTCCGGCTATCGTTGTGCTCAAAGACTTCTCTCGGACGGAAGAAAACCCGACTGCATATTCTGCGCAACAGACAGTATTGCAGCAGGTGCGGCGTTATATTGCCGTGAACAGAACCTGAGAATTCCCGAGGACATTATGATGTGCGGCGTAGGAGATTCACATTTGAGTTCTGTTTCAGCTGTTCCGCTTACCTCGGCAAGACTTCATTACAAGACGGCAGGAATTGAGGCGGCGCAGATGCTTCTTAATTATATCTCAAGACCGTCCGATGTGCCGAAGACCATGAAGCTTGACTATGAAATTGTGGAGAGAAAGTCGACCGATAGATGAAACGCATATGAAACTGTGTGAAACTTCCCATTCCAAATATATAAGTTTATTTGATATTGCTAATAGACAAAAGCCGAAAAATCGGATACAATAGTATCAACAAATGAAATCGGTTTCACAAACAATATGAAATGTATGAAAGGAATAGGATAGGTATGGATTACAAGCGTTCAGCCCATGAAATTCTTACTGCAATTGGCGGAAAAAGCAATCTTGCAAGTGCAGCACATTGTGCTACAAGACTCAGACTCGTCATTGCCGACAACAGCAAGGTAAACAAAAAGGTTTTAGAGAACATTGACGGTGTTAAGGGTGTGTTCGAGGCTTCAGGTCAGCTTCAGATCATCATCGGCACAGGTGCGGTCAATAAGGTCTATGATGAGTTCATCGCAGAGGCAGGCATTGAGGCGGCTTCCAAAGAGGAAGTTAAGGCTGCCGCAGCTGCTCAGACAGCTTGGTACAAGCGTGCCATCAAAAATCTCGGCGACATCTTCGTTCCGATTATCCCGGCAATCGTTGCAACAGGTCTTCTTAACGGTTTACTCGGCGGACTTGTACAGGTGTTCCCCGGAATGTCCAGCTCACATCTTTATGAGCTTTTGAACCTTTTCTCCAACACAGCATTGACATTCCTTCCCGTTTTGATTGCAATGTCAGCTGCTAAAATCTTTGGTGGAAATCAGTTCCTCGGCGCAGTTATCGGTATGATTATGATTCATCCGAATCTCGTTAACGCTTGGACTGTGGCTAGCGGTGCAGAGACAAGCACGCTCTGGTCTTGGTTCGGTGTATGGAACATTCAGAATGTAGGCTATCAGGGACACGTTATCCCCGTTATTCTTTCAGTTTGGCTAATGTCGGCAATCGAAAAGAGACTGCACAAGAAGGTTCCTGAGGTACTCGACCTCTTCGTAACTCCGCTCGTATCGGTTCTTGTGGCAGGCTTCTTCAGCCTTACATTAATCGGCCCCGTATTCGCACAGATTGAGACTTGGGTTCTCAGCGGCGCACAGCTTCTCATCGCAATTCCTTATGGTATCGGCGCATTCCTCGTTGGCGGTCTTTATGCTCCTACCGTTGTTGCAGGTGTTCACCACATGTACAACGCAATCGAGATGATGATGCTCGCAGACAACGGCATGAACACATGGATGCCTATTGCTACTGCCGCTAACGTAGCACAGGGTGCTGCAGCTTTGGCAGTTGCTTTGAAAACAACGAATCAGAAGACAAAGGCAATGGCACTTCCTGCTTCTCTCTCAGCATTCCTCGGAATCACAGAGCCGGCAATCTTCGGTGTTAACGTAAGATTTATGCGTCCGTTCATCGCAGGCTGCATCGGTGGTGCATTTGGTGGTGCTCTCGCTTCCATCATGAAGGTTTACGCTACAGCTAACGGCGTTACAGGCTTGTTTGGCTTCTTAATCACAACAGACTCGTTCGTAGGTTACTTA
>CAVKLS010000297.1:0-2500 GCA_963657025.1 bacterium
ACATCTATATGTACGAGGACGAGCTTGCCGAGGTCGGTGTAACGCTCAGACAGAACACGGTCGAGGTTCTGAGAGAGTGCTTGGCTGATTATGTCGAGACTCAGAGGAATGAGTTGGTTGTGTCGATGATTGAGAAGGCAGATTAATTTAGATTAGAGAACGCATAAGCAAAAAAAATAAGGAGAGTGAGTAAAATCACTCTCCTTATCTGTGCGTTCTCTTTTTTCGTTTTAATCAGTCGTAAGTTGGTCGTAAACCTCAGTCTATTTGCTGTAAAAACGGCTTAAACACTGCACTTATTTGTCTAAGCTCTTCATCGTCGGGAAGAGCAACACATCCCTGATCGCAGGACTGTTTGTGAGGAGCATAACAAGTCTGTCGATGCCGTAACCGATACCGCCTGTCGGTGGCATACCGATTTCAAGCGCATTGAGGAAGTCCTCGTCTGTGTGCTGTGCCTCTTCGTCGCCTGCTGCGGCATTTGCGTCCTGCTGAGCAAATCTCTCGCGCTGGTCTATCGGATCGTTAAGCTCGGAGTAAGCGTTGCACATCTCCCATGTGTTGATGAAAAGCTCGAATCTCTCAACCTTCTCGGGATCTGTCGGCTTCTTCTTCGTGAGCGGAGAAATTGCAAGCGGATGATCCATGATGAATGTCGGCTGAATTAGGTTCTTCTCGCAATATTCCTCAAAGAACAGATTGATGATATCTCCCTTTGTGTGTCTTGCCTCATACTCGATGTGATGCTCGTCCGCAAGCTTCTTTGCCTCTTCGTCTGTCTTGACAGCGTCAAAGTCAATGCCTGCGTATTCCTTAATCGCATCGTTCATGGTAAGTCTTCTGAACGGCTTGCCAAAATCAAGGATATTATCGCCGTACTGAATCTGAGTTGTTCCGCAAACCTTCTCTGCGAGGTAACGGAACATGCTCTCTGTGAGCTCCATCATTCCGTTATAGTCGGTATATGCCTGATAAAGCTCCATGAGTGTGAACTCAGGGTTATGTCTTGTGTCAACGCCCTCATTACGGTAAACTCTGCCAATCTCGAAAACTCTTTCGAGTCCGCCGACAATAAGTCTCTTGAGGTAAAGCTCGAGAGAAATTCTGAGCTTAACGTCCTCATCAAGTGCGTTGTAGTGTGTTTCAAACGGTCTTGCGGCAGCACCGCCCGCATTTGAAACAATTGTAGGAGTTTCAACCTCGATGAAGTTTCTTGCATCGAGGAAGTTTCTTATCTCACGGATAATCTTTGATCTCTTGAGGAAGACATCCTTGCTGTCATCGTTCATAATGAGGTCAACATATCTCTGACGATAACGTGTGTCAGTATCTGTCAGACCGTGGAACTTCTCAGGGAGAATCTGAAGGCTCTTGGAAAGAAGTGTGAGCTCTTCTGCGTGAATTGAGATTTCTCCTGTCTTTGTTCTGAAAGCATAGCCCTTTACGCCGTAGATATCGCCGATATCAGCCTTCTTGAAGTCTGCGTAAGACTCCTCGCCGACTGCGTCACGTGCGACATAAACCTGAACAGAGCCCTTGAGATCCTTGAGGTTGCAGAAGGATGCCTTACCCATGACACGCTTGAACATCATTCTTCCTGCTACGGAAACATTAATCGGACTTGCGTCCATGATTGCTCTACGCTCGTTGTAATCGTTATTTACAGCTTCCTTTGCAGCCTGCTCGTCGAGACCTTCTACATTAACAGGCTCTCTGCCTGCGAGAAGCTCCTCCTCGTGAGCTGTATAAAGTGCCTTTACCTCATCTGTGTGATGAGTCTGGTCATAGCTTGTTATCTGGAAAGGATCCTTGCCTGCCTCCTGAAGATTCTGAAGCTTTGTTCTTCTGTTCTTGAGAAGCTGGTTTAAATCCTGCTGAGCATTATTATTCGCCATACTTATTCTCCTGCTCTATCTTGTCACGGCTTACATCGATAATGATAAGCTTACTTACTCCTCTTGGTGTCTCAACCTCAACGACAGCACCGACCTTCTTGCCCATTAAAGCCTTGCCGATAGGTGAATCGTCGCTTATCTTATCAAGTCTCGGATTAGCCTGATTTGTGCTTACGATTTCATAGATTTTATTTGTACGGAGCTCGCCGTTTGGTCTCTCGACATTTACCTTGACAAAAGAACCGACGTTAACAACCGTGGAGTCAATCTCGTCCTCGTTAACGATAACGGCATTCTTGAGCATAACCTCGAGGTCTGCGATTCTTGCCTCAAGGATAGCCTGATCGTTCTTAGCCTCGTCGTACTCGGAGTTCTCGGAAAGGTCACCGAAGCTTCTTGCTACCTTAAGCTTCTCGGCTGCTTCCTTTCTTCCGACTGTAACCAGCTGCTCGTACTCTTTTTCGAGTGCCTGTTTACCTTCTTCTGTAACAAAATACTGTTTTGCCATTTATTTCACCGTTAAGTAGCCGTGACTACTTCCCTTTCAATTTAATCATCTGTTCAATCCGACTTTAAGTCGGCTTACAGATAATATATTATAATTT
>CAVKLS010000298.1:0-2496 GCA_963657025.1 bacterium
ATCAAGTACAAGTCCAAGATGAAGGCTTATTACGAAAAGGCGGGTATCGTAACAGCAAGATACCACCTTGTAAGCGACATCGAGGGATGCCGTGAGTTCATCGCAAAGGTTGGCTACCCCGTAATCGTCAAGCCGGACAACGGCGTAGGTGCCGCTAACACATTCAAGCTTAAGAACGATGAGGAGCTTGTTTCCTTCATCGACGAGAGAAATGAGAAGTGGGCAGATATTCCTTACATCATGGAAGAATTTGTCGAGGCTGAGGTTAATTCCTACGATGCAATCATCGATTCCAACGGAAATCCGATTTTCGAGACAGGCAACGTCACTCCTAACTCAATCATGGATATCGTCAACACCAACGACAACTCTCTTTACTACATCGTAAAGGATTTGCCTGAGGACACAAGAGTGGCAGGCCGTGCTACAGTAAAGGCGTTCGGCGTAAAATCCCGTTTTGTTCACTTTGAGTTCTTCCGCCTCACAAAGACTCAGGAGGGTCTCGGAGAAAAAGGCAAGGTTATTGCTCTCGAAGTAAACATGAGACCGTGCGGCGGTTTCTCCCCCGACATGATGAACTTCGCAAACTCCACAAACGTTTACAAAATCTGGGCTGATATGATTGCTTTTGACAAGTCCGATTATCCTCACGGCGAGCACGCATTCTGCGGATTCTGCGGTCTTCGTGATTCAAAGAGCCATGCTCTCACTCACGAGGAAATTATGGAGAAGTACGGCAGCAGCATGAAGATGGTCGAGAGAATTCCCGAAGCACTTTCGGGTGCTATGGGCAACATGATGTATGTTGCAAACTTCCCGACTGAGGAAGCACTGTGGTCATTCTACAAGACTCTTACCGCATCTTCAAAAGAGGAGCTTGAAAAGCTCGCCGAAGAGAAGTCCGAGCCTGAAGCCAAGGCAGAGGAAACAGTCGAGACAGAAGCTAAGGAAACAACAGAAGAGCCGAAAGTCGAAGCACCTAAGGCTGCACCGAAAGCAAGAACAACCAAGGCAAAGACAACCACAACAAGAAAAACAACCAAGAGAACCACAAAAGCCAAGAAGTAAAAAATTAAGCTACCGCCTCAAAAACGGTAGCTTTTCTGTTATTTTACGGCTTCTATTAACATGATTACGGGTCGCATTCCGTCCACACAACAGAAAATTCCCTTGTCGTCATCCTCCATCCAAGTTCCTCTCGGCTGCAGCAATTCTCCCTCGGACAACATTTTCACCATATCCTTCATCGGCTGCCATGCGTATTCGCATAATCCGTCAGGCTTGTTGTCTCCGTCGCTCAGGAATGTCTGCCCCGCTTTGTGAAAAGGACACGCCTCAAATCCCTTGACTGCGTATTTCTCAGCCAATTCTTTATCAAGCTCGGATTTAAGTATTGTAATTTTAACATTTCTTTTCATACTGACATACTCCTTAACTCAGATTGTTTTTACTCTCACTTTCTGTTATAATACAAATAACAGCTACAGTGAAAGTATAGCATTTAAAGAGTCGCAAGTCAATGCTGTTAGAAATAAAATAACATCAATAAGGTGGTTATAATGAAATACTCAACCAAGCTAAGTGACGCAGTGCATATTTTGATTTTCATAGCGGTAAATCCCGACTACGATTTAAGCAGTGCGTCAATCGCAAAAAGTCTTAAAACCAATCCGGCATTCGTGAGGCAAATAATGATGAAGCTGAAATCTGCCGGTCTTATAGAAAGTGTTGTCGGTCACGCAAAGCCGTCTCTTGCCAAGTCTGCCGACGAAATAACGCTGTTGGATGTTTACAGAGCAGTGGAAGGCGACAAACCGCTTCTTCACTTAGACACTCATGTAAATCCCGAGTGTGGCGTCGGCATTAATATTCAGCTTGCGCTTCAGGACTATTACACGGAAATTCAAAAATCGACCGAAAATCACATGTCACAAATTACCATGCGTGACATAATCGATTCCTACAATAAGAGAATCCAGAATTTCCGTTTTGATTAACTCGCAAAAGTCTGATTTGAGCAAAAAGAAGTCCCGCATTTTGTAATGCAGGACTTCTTTTCTATTGCTGTTAGTTATGTCAAAGTATCATTTCCATAATGGTTCTCTGCGGCTTCATTCCGAGCTTCTCGTAAAATTTTCTTGCAACGTCGTTAAACTCCCAGCAACACAAAATCACATTGTAGCAGCCGTTGTTCCTTGCGTAATCGGCAACATAATTGAAAAGCTCAGTGGCAATTCCCTCGTGCCTGCTTGCGTGTGATACGCAAAGATTTTTGATATAAATTCTCTCCTCGCCTCTTGAGCGTGCGTCCTTAAGGATAATCTGTATCTCGAAAATCACATAACCGACAACGGTCTCGTTTTTCTCATACACGTAAAATTCCTTATCCTCACTTTTTATGAGTGAAATTATCTCCTCACAGCTCTTTTTCTCGGCAGGATTGAAAAGGTCGGGTCTGCCTCCCGAATGTAGCTTGTCGTTCTCATACATTATGTC
>CAVKLS010000299.1:0-2492 GCA_963657025.1 bacterium
CTCTTAACTGTTGTCATTATCTTTCTTCCGATGTTTTCTCTCATAATTTTTCTCCTTTGTTGTTATAAATGTTTTTGTTTTTGTGATTTTATTATATCGTGTCCGACAGGACAATTAAGGGACAGGCTTTTTATTAGATGGGAAGTGAATCTTTGTAGAAATCGTCGCAACACTTGGCGGCTCTCTTAACTGATGTTATTATCTTTCTTCCGATGTTATCTCTCATAATTTTTCTCCTTTCTTTTATTTTTTTAGTGATACATTGCCATGCTCATAAACGGGTCCTGTGCTCTTGCGTATCCGTCTGCCATTGCATCGACAAATCTCATTGCGTTCTTCTTAAATCTTTTAAACTTACTCATTTTTAAATCTCCTCTTTATCTTTTATTCTTTATTTTACTCAGTTACTACATGTATCTTCCCGTTCTTGCCAGAAGCGTCGGGTCTGTCTGATAAATTCTTTCGTATCCCTCTGCGAGGTAATCGATTGCTCTGTTTGCCATTCTGTATGTTTTCTTGAAAATGTTCATATTGTTCTCCTTTGTTTTTCCTTTGTCTTTTTATTTGTTTGCGTACATTTTAATATAATAGTCTGCTTTTCTTTTCATATCCTCTTTAAGTGAATTTGCCGCTTTTCTGAAAATACTCATATTAAATCCCCTTTTCTTAATTATTTATTTTCTTTAGTTGTAAGCGTACATTTCGATGTAACCGTCAGATGCGTTTCTCAAATCTCTCTTTATTGCTTCGACTGCTCTTTTCAAGATGTTCATTTTTTAATCTCCTGTTTTTCTTTGTTGTTTTGTTTTTGTGATTTTATTATATCGTGTCCGATAGGACAATTTAGGGACAAGCTTTTTTGTTTTAAATCATCTCCTGGTAGGAATACATTTCATCGTAGTAATCCTTTGCTCTTTTAAGCTTGACCTTTAATCTTTTGCAGAAGTCTTTCATGTTTTATCCTCTCTGTGCTCCGAATTCGTGAATTTCAAATGCTACTCCGATTATTGCAAGTAATGCGAGTATTGTTGCAAGTGTTGTCATTTTTATTTCTCCTTGTTGTTTTTTGTTTTTGTGTTTTCCTTTGTTGTGATTACATTATATGAGAGCGTGCAGGACAAATAACGGACAGAGATTTTTCCTTTTTTGAGCATAACAAAAAGAACCGTCTCCATAAGGAAAACGGTTCTTCTAACGCTGATTTAGCTGATTTATTTAAATTAAATTCATTCCGAAACAAGCGGAGACTTCTTGCTCTTTTCTTTCTTCTCAATGACGATAAAGTAGACAAGGCAAAGAATGATTCCGAATACTGTTGCGGTCGGAGCTGCCATACCGATGTAGGTGAGGCTTGCGTCGGGTCTTCTGCTCATGAAATACGACATAGGCAGTCTTACGATGAAGCTCTGGGCAAGACCCTGAATCATGACGAACATGCTCTTTCCGCGGCCGTTGAAGTAGCCCATAAAGCTGAAGAGGAAGCTTGTGACAACAGCCTCGGGAGCAAAGCCCTTCAAGAACTCGAAGCTTCTTGCGATAACAGCGGGGTCGGTCGAGAATACGCCCGAAACCAAATCGCCGAAAACAAAAACTCCCGTTCCGACAAAAACACCTATGCATCCGCCGAAGAGCATACCGAAACGCATGGCGTTCTTTGCTCTTTTCTTCTCGCCCGCACCGATATTCTGGGAAACGAAGCTGGACATGGACTGCATGATGGACGACGGAATGAGCATAACGAAGGTCTGAATTCTCTGTGCGACTCCGTAGCCTGCGCTTGCATCCAAGCCGAGATTATTGATAAATGCATTGAGTGCAAGGAAGGTGAACTGTGTGAGAAGCTCCTGGAAGGCAAGCGGTGCGCCGAGCTTAATGAACTTACCGATTTCAGGGTTGGGGCGGATATTCTTTGCCGTCATCTTGAACGGAAGCGGTCGCTTCTTAATGATTATAAGCGAGAGAATAACGCTGACTGCCTGAGCCGTTACGGTAGCAATAGCCGCACCCGCAACATTCATGCGGAAAACGGCAACAAGAAGAAGGTCGCCGAAAATATTTACAACGCATGCGATTGCAACAAAGATAAGCGGTAAGGTCGAGTTACCCATTCCGCGGAAAATAGAGCTGATGAGGTTGTAAGCAACAACGAAAATAAATCCGCCGCCGCATATTCTTATATATGTAACGGTGAGGTCAAGTGCTTCCTCGGGTGCCTGCATAAGTCTTGCAAAGGTTCTTGCAAAAATCAAAAGCATAGCCGAGAGCACGATAGTCAAAATCGTGAAGAAGAACACAGCTCCGCCGATAACATCGCCGAGACGGTCATTTCTCTTCTCTCCGATATATCTTCCCATGAGTATCGTGACGCCCATGGCAAGACCAGTGATTACAAAGGTTGTCATGTTGATGATGCTGCAACCCGTTGAAACACCGCTGATACCTGCGGTTGTTCCGAATCTTCCGACTATCAAAAGGTCGGCACAGCTGTACAT
>CAVKLS010000300.1:0-2481 GCA_963657025.1 bacterium
CAAAGCGTTCGTAGTTGTCTGAAGACAGCCGAATTATTTACGCAAAGAGAAATACCGAAAACAAATATCGTTCTGACCCAACCCCACACTCCACTCGTGGCACTCCACACTTAAAAAAGGTCGCCCCTACGGAATTTGATGAAACTTAAAGCTAATACGAAAAAAGTCCCTCACATAAGTGAAGGACTTTCGTCACAAAATTTGTCATATTGTCGTATTATTTATATCTCCTGTCAAATTTGGCGGCAAAATACACTGCCGAACCGCTGTCTAACCTCAGCGAGGTACTGCCTTCGTGAGTTTTCTCAGTCAATTCTGTTGATGCTGTCGGTTCGGTCGCCGCATCGGCTTTTTTCTTGCATTCAGACAGATGCACATCTGGCATTTTGCATGATTTGAAGAATGCGATGGCACACATTATCATAACGATACTCTGAAGCAAGCCGTTAAGGTTAATCATTCCCTTAATCGCTGTCGTGCCTCCGCTGATTACAAGCGTGCAAGCTACTGCCGCAAGGATAACGCCGACAAGAATTTTCTGCTTTTTTGGCGGCTCGTCAGTTGCCGACAAACCGTTCACCGACAAGGTGGACGCAACAGACGCCATGGGGTCGGCAAGCGTGCAGAAGCTCAGTGTAATGGTGATTAAAAACAGCACTGTTATAACTCTGCTTCCCGGAAGACTCTCGAGGATTTTGAATACGGTTGCCTGCATTCCCGAAGACTGAACCGCACCCCACACGTCAAGTGTTCCGGAGGTCTGAAGGAACATGGTCTGTCCGCCGAAAATACCTATCCAGATTATGCAGAAAATCGACGGAACCAGCACCTGTACAAGCATGAAGGTGCGAACCTTTCTGCCCTTGCCCATTCTTGCCAGGAACATTCCGATAATCGGAGCATACATAATGAACGAATTCCAGTACATGACGCTCCACTCAGAGAACCAGTTGTCATCAGGTGCCATGGCGTTCATAAGCATAGTCTGAGTTCCCCAGTTATCGACAATAAAGCCGATAGACTCCGATGTGATTTTTCCGATGAACTGCGTGTTTCCGAAAATATAAACGTATGCCATCAGGAAAATGAAAAAGTACATACAAATTGTCGAAACGATTTTAAGTCCCTTTCCTATTCCCGATACACACGACAAAATAAACATTGTGGCAACGAAAACCGCAATGATTATCCAGACTATCGGCGACTGAGCTATTCCGAACACCGCCTCAAGACCTGCGCCGATTTGCATAAGACCGACACCCATGGAATTTGCCGTTGCACCCATGAGACAAAAGATAACGAGACAGGTAATGAGCGTATTGAGCCACGGTCTTCTCTTGTTTGTAACGCACTCGACGACAGAAGAAACAGAAAGGCTTTTTCCCTTATTGAAGCAGAGAATCGCAAAAGCCGCACCGCAAACGGCATACATGGCATACTGAATAAAGCTCCAATCCCACATGGACTGAGCAACAGCAAATATAGCCGCATTTCTCGTCTCGGGTTCTCCGATTGCCGCAGGCGTCTGCATGTAATGGTAAATAGGCTCGCCTATCGCCCAGAACAGAAGTCCCGTTCCGATTCCCGAGCAAATAGACATGGCGCACCATGTAGGCATGCTGTAGTCAGGCTTCGCGTCTTTACCGCCGATGACGACATCACCGTATTTGCTGATGATTATCACTGCCGCAAGAATCAAAAACACCAACGACAGAATATTGATGTATGCGCCGAAATAGTTTGCTATTACATCAAGTATTTTCGACATAACATTTCCGAGCGCCTGTGAATTTACGATTCCGCACAACACAAACGCAGTCAGTGCAATTATAGCGGGCCAAAATGCCGCTTTATTGATTTTTCCTTTGCCGTTTTCTCTGCCCATTTCACCTTACATCCTTTACAAACCTGATATTTGTTTATTTATTCGCAAACTTCGTTATTTTTCTAACAATCTTGACTAAAAATAATTTAGGATAATCATCAAAAGACTATTATCCTAATCGGTGTTTTAAGCCAAAACCGCTACGCCGCTTTACTATCAACAAACAAATAAACTATTGTCCCCAAAAGCTTTGTTAATATATTAACACAAAAATGCAATCAAATGAAATACTCAAATCGTATTCAGCTATTTATTTTTTAAATAGTTAGACTTGAGATTAATATATATAAGAGAAAAAGCAGTCAAAGATTGCCGCTACAGGATATGCGTTCGGTAATTTTCTTTGCCTTTCTTCTGTTATTTTTTCTGTATGTCTCTTTGCGTAAATAATTCGGCTGTCTTCAGACAACTACGAACGCTTTGCGTTCTCAAAAACACTATGTGTTTTATAGAATGCTTCGCATTTTGGTTAACTTTGACAGCCTATCTTATTTTTTTTCGCTTCGCTCTGTTTTTCTGTATTTCTCTTCGGCTTCGCTTCTCTCTCGTGGGCTCTGCCCACACCCGCACGCTTTTTGAAAAAAGCGTGGCAAAAA
>CAVKLS010000301.1:0-2481 GCA_963657025.1 bacterium
ACGGAATACCTATCGTAAGGCTTGAGATGAGCGACATCTGAATCGGCTCGAACGGATAGGTCGTGCTGACAAAAATGAAAAGCACCGAGAGCAAAACCGAAAATATCGTCTTGGTAAGGAAAAGTGAAGCCGAACGCTGAAGATTGTTTATCGAGCGTCTTCCCTCACGCACAACCTTTGGAAGTGAAGCAAAGTTGGAGTCAAGCAAAACAAGATCGGAAACCGTTCTTGCGGCATCACTTCCGCTTGCCATGGCAATGCTGCAGTCCGACTCCCTGAGTGCCAGAACATCATTGACGCCGTCGCCCGTCATCGCAACAGTGTGACCTTCCTCTTTTAAGAATTTAACAAACTTGAATTTCTGCTCCGGCGTGACTCTTCCGAAAACAGAATGAGTGAGAACCGCCTCCCTTATTTCCTCATCCGTCTCGAGAGTCGATGCGTCGATATAATTGTCGGCATTTTTGAGACCGGCTTTTTTTGCTATCTGAGAAACCGTGACGGCGTTGTCTCCAGAAATAACCTTGAGGTCAACTCCCTGCTCTGCAAAGTAAGCAAGAGTGTCGGGAGCTTCCGCTCTTATCTTATCGCTTATGAGTATGAGTCCGACCGCAGTCGTGCCCGTCGGAACATTCTTTTCTTCGTCAAAGCCCAGGTCGCTTGAAGCAAGCAAAAGAACTCTCGAGCCGTTTGCGGCATAGCTTTCGGCAATTTCCTTGTATGGCGAAAAGCCGTTTCCAAGAATAAATTCTCCCGCACCCATAAGGTAGGTCTTGTGATTATCAAGCTCTGCTCCGCTCCATTTTCTTGCAGAAGAAAACGGCACGGTATTTGTTGCCGTCATCGCAGAATTTTTACCGAATTCGGCTAAAAGCGCATTGTAAGTGGGATTGTTGTCGTTAAGCACGGTGACAAGTGCAGACACCGCCTCACGCATCTCCTCCTCGCTGTGACCGTCGAGCGGCACAAAACCGTCAAGCTGCATGCTTCCCTCTGTTATCGTGCCCGTTTTGTCAAGGCAAAGCACATCTACTCTTGCGAGCGACTCAATGCAGTAAAGCTCCTGAACAAGGGTGTTGTGCTTTGAAAGTCTTATGACGCTCACGGCGAAAACAACCGACGTCAAAAGCACAAGCCCCTCGGGAATCATACCCGTCAGAGCCGCAACCATACTGACTATCGAGCTGCGGTAAGACACTCCCTCAACGAAGAATGACTTCCAAAAGAGAAGACCGCCGACGGGAACCAGGCTGAACGAAATAAACTTAACGATAATGTTAAGTGATTTCATAATCTCGGACTTTTCGTCCTTCTTCTTGCTTGCCTCACCCGCAATTTTATTTGCGTAGCTTTCCGCTCCGACTTTTTCGGCACAGGCAAGACAGTTGCCGCTGACGATGAAGCTTCCCGACATGAGCTTGTCTCCCGCTTTCTTTCCCACGGGGTCGGATTCACCCGTCAGAAGTGATTCGTCAACCTCAACCTCGCCCGATACCACGGCGCAGTCGGCACAAATCTGATTGCCGATTTCAAGCAGAATCAAATCGTCCTTAACCACCTCGGAAACGGTTATTGTCTGCAGATTTCCGTCACGAATAACATTTACCTTCGGAGCGGAAATAAGGCTTAATTTGTCTATCGTTTTCTTCGAGCGTATCTCCTGAAAACTGCCTATTGCCGTGTTTGCAACAACAACTCCCAGAAACAGAACGTTTTTTATCGAGCCCGTAGAAAGAACGAGAAATGCCAAAATGAAGTTCACTATGTTAAAGAAAGTGAATGTGTTTCCGAGAATAATCTGCTTTATTGATTTTGTTTTGACTGCGACATCACGATTGTCGAGTCCCTGTTCGTGCCGAGCCTCAACCTCGGCGGACGAAAGTCCGTAATATACATTTTCAGACTCTGCCATAATAGCCTCCGTTTTCAAAAATCAAATTAATTCTATCATTAATAGAAAACGAATACAATTAACAATTTGAAAACAACGCAACAAAAAATCGGTGCGAAAAATCACACCGATTAATATGTTTTTAGAATTTGTACGGCTTTCAAGGCAACCTGATTTTGTCAGCCGACTGCACTTAAGCGTTTCCTTCGAAAACCTTTTCAAGTGCACGGTTCTTCTTGAGTGCAAGAATGAGCGGAATTCCGAGAACAACGAGAACAACAAGCTCGCCGATTCCGACGGAAAGTGCTGTGGGAACGAAAATCGCCATGTTGCAGTTGGAGAATGAGAAGCTTCCGCTGTCGGAAAGACAGATGAGCTCGAATCCTACGATTACTGCATTGAAAATTACCGGCATGAGCACGGAAAGTACGGGTACTCCGCAAAACTCAATCTTTCTAAGCATTCTTCCTGTTACGGCTGCAAGCAAGGTTGCAAGCGTACCGAAAACCCAGTCTACAACACCGAGTGTGCTTCCGAGATTGGAAAGAAAACAACCGAGAGTAAGACCCGGAATAGCGGCAGGAGTGAAT
>CAVKLS010000302.1:0-844 GCA_963657025.1 bacterium
CCTCCTTATCTGATTCATCAGCGTATTTATTTTCTTTCAACATCACACAAAACCCGACTGTGCTCGGATTTAAATAACACATAGCATTTAGATTATAACCTAATTTGAAATCTTTATCAAGTTTTTGAACAATTATTCAAGGTGACTTTCATTTTTTCTCTGAAATAGCTAAAAAATGCAGCGCATTAATCAGATTAATGAATATTTTTGAGGTGCAAAACTGCATGTTTTGTTGTATATTTGCAGTTCATATGCAAAAGCAGCGAACAGAAATCAAAATTCCGTTCGCTGTTTTTTGTATCAACGCATTAATATTTCAACGGAGACGAATAAAGGCCCGACTGTGTGAGCTTTTTCATAGCCGCCACCACAACAGGCTTATCCTCTTTGTAAGTGACGCCGTACCATTTGTCGGAGCTTGAAAGCACCTTAACATCAGCCTCGCCGCTTGCAAGCATATCGTTGACAACAAACGGCAGGAAATATTCGCCCTTCATAGGATTATTCTCAATAGCATCCTTTAAAAACTCAGGGAAATCCTCAATAAGCTTATCGACAAAGGATTTTGTGAAGCCCCACATATTCATGCTTACTATGGTATTTTCGGGGAACATTGTCCACGTGTTTCCGTCGTCCTCGGTGAATGCCGCACCGCCGTCCTTCGGCTCGATTCTTGTTCTCTCTACTATTCCCGTAAGCATGGAATTTTCGTCTGTCGAGCAAATTCCTCTTGCGACGTGACCGTTCTCGGAAAGAGTCTTCATAAGCTCATAGCCGACCATAACATAGTGCTTTTTCTCATCGTCCTTCGCATTTGCGAGGAATTTATATATCTTCTCAAAAG
>CAVKLS010000302.1:899-2469 GCA_963657025.1 bacterium
CTTCTGTTCCGTAGTAATCATCGGAGTTGATTGCGGCAAAGCTTGCGTCTAAGTATTCTCTTGCAGAATAAACCGCATGAGCTGTGCCCCACGGCTTCACTCTGCCCTCGGGTACGGAAAAGCCCTCGGGAATATCGGTAAGCTTCTGAAAAGCATAATGCACCTCAAAATGCTCCTCGGCTCTTTTTCCGACCTTCTCGCGAAAATCGGCGTAAAGCTCCTCCTTGATGATGAACACAACTCTTCTGAAGCCTGCTCTGTAAGCGTCAAAAAGTGAGTAATCCATGATAATCTCGCCGTTCTCTCCGATTGGATCAATCTGCTTGAGACCGCCGTATCTTGAGCCCATTCCTGCCGCCATAACCACAAGTATCGGTTCTTTCATAATAAATCAGCCTTCCTTTGTTTTAAATTTATCTCTTGTTTGCCTTCCCCTCAAAAAGGCTTATTTGCAAACATTTTCAGCTTTATTTCAATTTTGCCTTGATGAATGTGCTGTTTGCACACCAACATTATATATCGTTTAACCTTGTCAATTCAACACAAAAATAAAAATCGGAGAGAACCAGTCTCTCCGATTCATTATCAAATTAATTTAAATTAATATCCGTAATCACCGTTGTCATCCGTTGTTTCGTAGGTTTCATCAGTCTCGGTGCTCTCATCTGTGGTACTTGATGTGTAATCTCCTGTAGAGTCATACAAGTCCTCATAGATGAACTCATGAATGTGATCAGCCGCTGCATCGAGGTCATACTTCCATTCCCAAGAACCGCTGTCGTAGTCCTCATAGAATGTGCCGCCCTCCGGGTTCTCGTATTCACCGGGAACAGTGAGTCTCTCAACTGTGAAGTTGCCCGTGATGAACGAAACAAATCCGAGAAGAGTTGATGTGTCAACACTTGTCTCTGTAAGAGAAGCACACTGCTTGATGAGGTTCGGAAGATCTGTAACGCTGACATTCTGAAGCTTATCGGCTAAAGCAACAAGAACCTTCTGCTGTCTGCCCGCTCTGTAGGTATCGGAGTCGATATAACGGATTCTTGCGTAAGCAACAGCCGCATTACCTGTCAGATGAACAACTCCGTCCTGCTCGGCAATATAATCGGCATCGGTAATACCGGAAGCATCGCCCTCCTGACCAAGAAGGTTGCGAAGGTTGACGTTTGTCTGCTCGCATTCCTCTGTAGTAAGCTCGAGGTCAACACCACCGAAAGCATCAACAATAGCCGCAGTCTTTCCGAAGTTAACCGTTGCATAGTCGGTGATATCAAGCTTGAAGTTAGAGTTGAGAACCTTAAGAGCAAGCTCGGGACCGCCGATTGAATATGCCGCATTGATTTTGTCATATCCCGTTGCCGTATATGCTTCGTCGCCTATATAAACTCGTGAGTCACGAAGGATACTGGTCATCTTAACCTTATTGTGAATCTCGTCTACAGAGATAATCATGATAACGTCGGAAAGACCCTTCATGTCAGAATCACGTGAGTCGACGCCGAATAATGCGATATTTTTAATCTCGGGGTTTGTCTCAACATCAGAAACAATTCCCAAAGCATCCTTATCC
>CAVKLS010000303.1:0-2465 GCA_963657025.1 bacterium
GTCTGAAGGCAAGGGGAATCTACAAAGAGCAGAAGCACACGGTTGACGAATTCATCGACATGGTCGGACTTCGTGGCTTTGAAAAATCCTATCCGCACCAGCTTTCGGGAGGCATGTGTCAGAGAGCGTCGCTCGCAAGGGCACTTGTCGGAAAGCCGAAGGTTTTGCTTCTTGATGAGCCGCTCGGCGCACTTGACGCTTTTACACGAATGAATATGCAGGACGAAATTCTGAGAATCTGGAAGGAAACGGGAATGACCGCAATAATGGTCACACACGATGTTGACGAAGCGGTTTATCTTTCGGACAGAGTCGTTGTCATGACGCCGAGACCGGGAAGAATCACAAGCACACTCGATATTGAGCTTGCAAGACCGAGAGTGAGAAGCGGCGAGGATTTCCTTAAATATCACGCCGAAATTTTGAGAAGACTTCACTACGGCGGAACGGTCGTGGAGCCTAATTACTACATCTAAACAAATTTAAATTAAAAAATTATAGAAGAATATTATTTAAAGAACGTAAAGAATATATTTCAGGAAAGAAATTGAGGAAGAGAAAATGAAGTATTTTAATTTTACCAAAAGAATTATAAGTGCCGCACTTGTCGGTGCGATCGCATTGTCACTCACAGCGTGCTCAGCTTCGTCAGATTCATCAAGCTCAAGCGAATCTGTTTCATCCGATGCGTCTTCAGTAAGCACTGACAGCACAGAGAGTACAGAAAGCACCGAGAAAACCACACTCCGCCTTGCTTATCACGGTTCACTTTGCGGAGCACCGCTCTACATAGGAATCGAGAAGGGATTCTTCGAGGAAGAGGGCATTGAGATTGAGCAGGTAAATATCGACGCCGCACACGTGTCTGAGGCGGTCGGTGCAGACCAGGTAGATGTCGGAATGGGATTGATAGGAAAATTTCTCCAGCCGCTTGAGAACGGTCTTCCGATTAAATTCACGACAGGCATCCACACAGGATGCATAAAGCTTCTTGTTCCCGCTGACTCAGACATAAAGTCGATAACCGACCTCAAGGGAAAGAATGTCGGTGTTCCGGGTCTTGCGGACGCAGGCACAATCGTCACAAAGCGTTCTCTTTATAATGCGGGAATAGATGTCAGCGAGGGAAGCAGCGAGGTTGATTTCACGGTGTTCTCAAGAAACGATTTACCTCAGGCACTCGAAAACGGCGCGGTTGATGCGATTGTTCTCGGAGACCCACAGGCTTCCGTGGCTCAGGAGGAATATAACCTTACTGTTTTGATTGACACCGCAAGCGACGAGGAATACAAGGACGAGTACTGCTGCGCAGCATTTGTAACAACAAAGCTTGCCGAGGAAAATCCCGAGGCTGCAGCGGCGTTCACCCGTGCGGTTCAGAAAGCATCTCAGTGGGTTCAGGATAACCCTGAGGAGGCAGCTCAGATAATCACAGAGAAGAATTATGTATCGGGCGAGGCTGATTTTGCCGCAAGCGTTCTCTCCACTTACAACTACAAGCCCTCTGTACAAGGCGGATACGATGCACTTAAATTAAGCGCAGAGCAGCTCTCTCAGATCGGAATTTTAAGCTCTGATACAGACGCAACAGCATTTGCAGACAATGCCTATGCATTCTTTGACGGTGTAGAGGATACTGTTTCTTCAGGCGAGACCTCGACTCAGTCGGGAAATATCAGCCTTTCGGCTTCGACTCTTGATTTTGTCGCAAAGAATGCCGCAAAGGATCCTTCGGATACATCTGAAGCTGTCGAAGAAGAAGACGATTGCTGCGGTGGTAAGTAAGATTATCCGTTTACGAAAAGCTTAGAAAATAAAATGTAAAAACACATAAGAACTTAAGAAGGAGCAAACATCATGTCAGAGGAAAAACGAGTATTCAGCTGTGCAGACTGCACAAGACTCAGCTGCAGAGCAAAGCAAGAGGAGAATTATCCGCCGTTCTGTTTAACTAAGGGAGTTGACCATGAGCTTTTGGACGAAACTCTCGAATTGTACAAGAACGATGAGGAAGTAGGAAACATCGCAAGAACAGCCGCTTTAATCGAGGGCGAATATTACGGAAAGCTCACGAGAGTGGAAGAAACCATCGAGTTCATCAAGCGTATGGGCTACAAGAAAATCGGAATTGCCTCTTGCGTCGGACTTATGAGAGAAACGGGAATGCTCGGAAAGGTGCTCAAGGCTCACGGCATAGAATACTATGCGGTAGGCTGTAAGACAGGCGCTGTCGATAAGACGGAAATAGGCGTGCCGAACGAGAAGAAGCTTAACAAGGGTTGTGGACACGAGTCTATGTGTAACCCAGTCATGCAGGCAAAGGTGCTTGCCGCCGCAGGATGCGATTTCAATATTATGGTCGGTCTTTGCGTAGGTCACGATACTCTTTTCCTCAAGTACAGCGAGGTGCCAACTACCGTTTTGGTGGTTAAGGACAGGGTTCTTCAGCATAATCCTGTCGCAGC
>CAVKLS010000304.1:0-2453 GCA_963657025.1 bacterium
TATTTATATAATTATTAATTATTCGTGGGCTCTGCCCACACCCGCACGCTTTTTGTAAAAAGCGTGGCAAAAACTTTTGTGTTTCACTCATTATTAAATTTGACATTCGACTCAGTCTGTTGTAAAATAACTTAGTTAAATGTTTCCGTAGCTCAGCCGGATAGAGCGACCGCCTCCTAAGCGGTAGGTCGGGTGTTCGAATCACCTCGGGAACGCCAGAAGAGATGCTATATGTGGCATCTCTTTTTTTATTTTTATTCTGGAATATCTTTTAAACAAATATTATTTGGCAGAGCTTAATCGGCTCTGCTTTTTTTGTGTCCCTTTATTGTCCTTGCCAAACAGCTACAATGGAATGCGTAAAATCAATATGGATAAAATGAGGTAGAACGTGAAAAAAACAGCTTCCTTGATATATGTTCTGAAAACAGATGATATGGATATAAGAAAGGATATTTTGGATAAGCTTCCCATAGGGCGCCAGGACAGAATAAACAATGCGTTAAAAAAGGAGAAGGCGGTGCAGCTTTATGCCGCTTCTCTTTTGCTTGCATACGCTTTGAGCGACTATGGCAAAAAGCTCAGTGATATTAAGATATCGGAAAAAGGCAAGCCATATATAGAAGGCATTCCGTATTTTAATGTATCTCACAGCGGAAAATATGTCGTAGCGGCAACAGGCACGACAGAAATAGGAATTGACATTCAGGAGAAAAAGCATATTTCAGACGCGGCGGCAAAAATGTTTCTGGGAGCAGATGCAGATTTCCGTTTGGCTTCGGAAAGCGGATATCATCATGCGTATGTATGGTGCAGAAAAGAAGCTTTTTTGAAGTGCTTGGGTTCGGGATGGAGCGCAAAAGACGAGAGGTCGGTATCCGTCACGGGAGATGCCGCAGAATACGGCGGTTCGGTCTGTTTTCTGACGGACTGTAAGCTTGATGATAATTATTTTCTGACTTTGTGCGAAAAGGACAGGTACACTGATTTTGAAATAAAGGAGACGGATAAGAATGAGCTCGAATTATTCTTCGGAGCAAATACTTGAGCTGATAAGAGACAACGAGAGAAGAAAAAGATATTTTTTCACGGAAATCAAGCCTCGTTTTTCCGATTTTATGTACGATGATAAAATTCATTTCTCCAAGCTGTTTGAGTTTTTCGAGATGGCTCGTTTTGAGATAATGCACAGCTTCTATGATTTTTGCCGTGAGGAGCATCAAGGCACGGATGCGGAAAATCTCGGTAATTTTGTGGTTGTGCGCATCAACAGCGAAAGCTTTGAGGCACTCGAAAATTCTGCACGTGGAGAAATAACCGTAAAGACGGCTTTAATTGTGCACCAGAAGCCGCTACTGGAATTTGAGCAGACGGCGTTTAACGAAAATGCTTGTCCGCTGATTAAAGCAAATATCAAAATCGCAATTGTCAACAAAAACCTCAAGAAGGCTGAAAGCTGGGACGGGAAGGTTCTTCTGGCAATGCTTGAATTTATCAATTTGAAAGGAAAGGAAGAAAATTTATGAATGTTTGTTTAATGTTTCCCGGACAGGGAACTCAGAAGCCGGGTATGCTAAGAGAACTCGGAAATCACATGGATGAGGTTAAATCTGTTTTTGACACCGCAAAGGAGGTCACGGGCAGAGATGTAAGGGAGTTGTGTCTTAATGCGAACGCAGAGGAACTGCAGAAGACGGAGAACACACAGCTTGCGGTCACGGCAATGAATCTCTCGTTTTTGGAGCTTGTGCGAAAAAACGGAATCTTGCCTGATATTACCCTCGGTCACAGTTTGGGGCAGTTTGCCGCTTTTGTCGCATCGGGCGTACTGACACCAGAACAGGTATTTTTACTCGTGCAGAAAAGGGCTGAGCTTATGTCAAAGGTGAAACGTTCGGGCATGCTGTGCTCGGTTGTGGGACTTGAATTTGGCGCTGTCGACGAGGTATGCAAGGAGATAGATCCCACTGCAGAAAATCTCGTTATCGCGCTTTATAACACGCAAAATCAAATTGTTTTGGGCGGAGACAGCGAGTATGTACTCAAAGCTGAAGAGCTTTGCAAGGCTAAGGGAGCGATAAGAACCGTGCCGATAAGGGTATCTAATGCATTTCACACGCCGCTTATGCACGAGATGGAGGAGGAGTTTGCTGACTTTATCGAAAAAATACAGTTTTCCGACCCGAAGTGCAAGCTGATGCTCAACTGTAAGGGAGATTTTGCGACTGACGCAAGGGATATTAAAAATGAAATTAAAAACCAATGCTGTCGCACTGTTTTATGGTACGAGGGCGTCAAGAAGGTTATCGAGAGCAAGAAGGAAATATTCTTTGCTGAAAGCGGAGTCGGAAAGGTTCTTAGCGGGATGATGAGAAGTATAGACAACAAGCAGAAGGTGCTTATGCTGTCTAATCCCATGCAGTACAATAAATTTATCAGGCTTCAGGCTTAAG
>CAVKLS010000305.1:0-2428 GCA_963657025.1 bacterium
GCTTAGAATGCTTCTGTGTGCATATACTGCCCCCCCTGTCAAAATAAAAGGACTGTGGGGGAATGCGGCAACGGGTAGGGGGTCTTTACTGCTTAGATATTTATTCTGTGCGTGAAAAAGGTCTGTTTGAATTTCTCCGACAAAATCCCGTAAAAAGGGAAAAGCCCCACGGTATCCCCGTGAGGCTGTGGTAGCTTATCAAATTATAAATCTCGAATTTCCTGTTTCCATATTATAAAAAACTCTGTGCCCGTCTGCCGCCGGGCTTTCGTCTATTCCGTAAAATCTCGAATGTTTTCCGTCAAAGAAAATTATCTGCTTTGCTCCCGCCGCTGTGCTTCTTCCTTTATCAAGAGTAATTATAATTTCTTTTATCGGTGAGGGGGCGGCTTCTTCGCCGCTTTCGCCTTTCTCTTTCGGTTTCTTATTGAGGGAAATAATATAATCTGCTCCGTACTCGGCGTTGGAGCTGTCACGGGTAGAATTCATATTTATTTTCCCCTTTGACTTCATCGACTCACGGTTGACCGCCGCCACTGTGAAAACAAGCGTTTCATATTCGATAGCATATCTTTTCAGTTCTAACATAGCCTTTTTAATCAAGTCTTTATTGTCAAGCGTTCTGCCGTATTCGTCTGTACCTGTCAGCAAATGCAGATAGTCGATAAATACAATTGGTGCTTTAAGATTATCAATAAATCTTTCTTTTGCCGCATATCGGATAAGCTTTATCACATTGTCAATATCATTATTTGCCGCCGTGATGTACTTAATAAACCTGTATTCGTGGTTTCTGTAAATATCTATTTCAGTCTCAATCTTAAGTTTTGTTTCTTTATCGAGCTTGTAAGCGTTCATTACTTCGATAGCGGACAAATCCGCTTTATCCTTTTCGTGAAGTCTGCGGCTTAGTGTTCTCGATAACATCTGTTCTCTGCTCATTTCAAAGTTGAAGTAAAGGACGGGTGTCTCGGCTTCTGCCAGGCGTTCGGCTAACTGTTGGCAAAGTGCGGTTTTTCCAATGCCAGGGGCGGCAATTATATTTGTAAGGGTCTGCGGCATAAATCCGCCGCCTGTCAAGCTGTCAATAAATGTTAAGCCTGTAGGATACGATTTAAATTTTCCGCTAATTGAGTCTATATAAAATTTACCCAGGCTGTCGGCTTCTTTGTACTGCTTGATTTTGTGTACTGTGTCCGCCAATGCTAACGGGTCTTTGATAAGCAGGTCATTTATATCTTTAATCCCGTCAAGCCCTTTAGTCAAAAATCTTCTTTCTGCTTCATAGCCTAAATTTCTAAGCTTATTAACAAGCTCCTCGGCGGCTTCAAAAACATTTCTTCTTGTATCTCGGTCTTTATCCCAGTCAAAGGAAATTATAAATTTAATCTTCTTATCTGCTTTATTCTTTTCGAGCACTTCAATAAGCTTGTTTCCGTTTCTGAATGAATTAAGGGCAACGGCGGCAACACCTACCATATTTAAACTAAGTGCGTCAATCGCTCCCTCGGTGACAAAGCACACGGACGGGGCGGGGTCTTCGTAAAGCACCGACAAAGAAAAGGGGGCGGGGCTTCCTTGGTTTTTGTATCTAAGAAGTGCGGTTTCGTCTAAGGCTCTGCCCGTGTAGCTGTAAACGCTTGTAGGAATGATTAGGCGGCGTTCCTTATCGTCATAACCTAAAGAGTGAGAATAAGCACATTCAAAGCTAATACCTCGGCTTTCAAGATAAGCGGCGGCTTCACTGTCCTTTAATTTCTCGTTGCAAGCCCTGATATACTCCGTGTAATCTTTTTTCTGCTTCTCCTGTTCTTTGTTTTCGTCTGCTTTTATCTCTGCCGCTTTTAGCTTCTCTGTCGGCTTAAGGTTTATTCTTTTCGGCTCTTTGAAGTTTCTGTAACCTTTCGGCGTATCAAAGCTTATGTGATAATCCTTGCAGATTATTTGCAAAGCCTTGTAAAAGTTACAACTTGCGATATGCTGTACAAGGTCTAAAACATCTCCGCTTTCACCGCAAGCAAAGCACTTGAAACGGTTGTCTTTCTCATAATATGCGAGTGCTCCCGTGGCGTTTGCGTGCGTTCCGCTACCGCAATAGGGGCATACAAACATATTTTTCCCTTTGCTTTTCTTGAGGTAGTCGGTGCACGGTACACTCCTTTTAACTTCTGCTGTTTTTTCTTCTATATATCTTTCAAAATCGTTCATATTAATTATGTCCTTTCTTCTTGCCTTTTTTATCGGTCAGAAAAGTAAGATTAGCAAGTTTGCGGCGGCTTCGCCTAAACCCACAAAGAAAAAAGCTCTTTCTTTCTCGGTTTTAGTGGCGTGAGCGTAAGCGAAAACGCCACACCAACGGTTATAATATTTATATATATTTATAGGAAATTTTATCGCCGAAAAATGGCTTTAGAATGCGGGTTTGCGG
>CAVKLS010000306.1:0-2426 GCA_963657025.1 bacterium
GTTGTTATCCCCTTGCCGAAAAAATAACATATATTTACTTTTTATCTAATCGGTGATATTATATTTATCAGTTTATGAGCACATATGCTCTTGTGTTGTAACAGAAAAGGAGAAAGAAATATGAAACCAATGCTTACGGTAATGCTTACGCATAATGATATGACGGTGATGAATGCCGCAGAGATTTTTGAAGCCTGCAAAAATTCAAAGGCGGAGTTTTGGGGCTTTAAAGAGGAGCCGCTGCCGCCCGCAGAAATGAAAAAGCTATATGACCGCATGAAGGAATGCGGAAAGAAAACCTTTTTGGAGGTTGTCTGCTATGATGAGGAAAGCTGTCTTGAGGGCGTGAAAATCGGCTGTGATTGCGGCGTCGATTACCTCATGGGTACGGTGTTTTCCGATAAAATCAACGACTTCTGCAAAGAACACAATATGAAATATCTGCCGTTTGTCGGCAAGCTTTCCGAGAGACCGACAGTTCTCGAGGGAGACATAGACGAGATTGTCGCCGAGGCAAAGTCCTACATCGCAAAGGGCGCATGGGGAATAGACCTTCTCGGCTACCGCTACACGGGCGACGCTGTGAAGCTTATCGACCGTTTGGTAAATGAGCTTGACGCTCCTGTTTGCGTTGCGGGCAGTGTGGATTCTTTCGAGAGACTTGACGAGATTAAGAAGATTAATCCTTGGTCATTCACTATCGGAAGCGCCTTTTTCGACAAGAAATTCGGCGACGATTTCTCGGCTCAGATAGACACCGTTTGCGATTACATCGCAGAAGAGAAGTGATGATGAAAAAGCTTAACAAATATTTTCCGTATGAATACGCTAAAAGCGCATACGATATTGATTACAGGAAGCTTTACGACAAGGGTTACCACGGAATAATCTTCGATGTTGACAACACGCTTGTTCACCACGGTGACGATGCCGACGAGAATGTCGAAAGACTTTTTGACGAACTCAAAAAAATCGGACTTGATACCGTTCTTCTCACCGACAATGATGAGGAGAGAGTGAAACGTTTCAACGAAAAAATCGGATCTAAGTACATCTGTGACGCAAACAAGCCCGACCCCAAGGCTTATTTTGATGCGCTGGGGCTTCTCGGACTTTCTAAGGACGAGGCTGTTGTCATCGGTGACCGAATGTTCAAGGATATTCTGGGAGCGAACAACGCAGAAATTCCCTCGATAATGGTGAAATTCATCGATGACAGCTCTAAGTGGCTCGGCTGGGGAAGATACCTCGAATTTGTGCTTCTTTTTTTATGGAAACACAGCAAATACTACGAAAGAATGGACGGAATAAGTATGTCTGACGGGAAATCATTCTCTAAAAACTTCAAAAGATTTTTAAAGCATGAGATTATGTTCGGCGATATCAACCCTACATGTTACGATATTGCCGTTAAAAAGGAAATTTTAAGACGCCACGTCAAGAATATGACGGGGCACGAAAAATTTCTCAAGACTAAGGATACAAAGCCGCTTCCTGTTTTGATTTACAGAAGTGAATCGGGACTTATCAAGCGTGGAAAGGACATAGACCCCGAGACCCAGTACGGCAAGGCGGAGAACATTGCCATTGCATCGGGCAAACTGAACGGTTCGATAATCAAGCCGGGCGAGACATTCTCATTCTGGAAGCTTGTCGGCCCAATAACGGAGAGCCGCGGCTACAAAAAGGGAAGAGTTATTCAGCAGGGCAAGCTTATTGCCGATTTCGGCGGCGGACTTTGCAACCTCGGAAACACGCTTCATCTTCTTGCACTCCACAGCCCTCTTGACGTGACGGAGGCTCACTACCACTCCGACGCGCTTGCACCCGACCACGGCGAGAGAGTTCCCATGAGCTCGGGAACATCTGTAAACTATAATTTTGTCGATGTTCGTTTCAAGAACAATACCGATCAGAATTTTCAGGTGCTGGCGTGGGTTGAGAACGAAACCCTTATAGCCGAGATTAGATGCGAGCACGAGGTGGAGAACGATTACAAGATAACCGAGGACGATCACCGCTTCGTCAAGCAGAACGGAAAGTACTTCCGTCTTTCCAAGATTTACCGTGATGTTATCGACAAGAAGACGGGAAAGACCGTCGCAAGAAAGCTTATCAGAGACAATCACTCTCAGGTAATGTATGACTACGACCTCATCCCAAAGGAGCTTATCAAGGACAAGTAAATCAAACAATCTACGAGCCGCCCGAAAAGGCGGCTTTTTGCTGTCTGAGAGTAATTGTTCACCTATATATCGATTAAAATAATAGCCATTTGCTATGGATTTTTAAGTGACAGATAATTTTTCTTTATCGTTAAAATAAAATTTATAAAATATTAAAAATACACTTTTCTTTTTATCGCTTGTTCTGTATAATCTTAATGCTGTGCTTATGACGGACATACTTACGGCAAAGCACAGTGC
>CAVKLS010000307.1:0-2419 GCA_963657025.1 bacterium
CTGTTATATGATATCGATAGTAAGATTATACAATTATTAGCAAAAAAAGTAAATAGTATTAGAACAAAATATCCATTTTGCACAAATGAGGCTGTTCTAAATGTGTAAATGAACGAAAAAACAACGCCTTTTAGTTGAAAAAACGCAATTTTGTGGAAAATCCGAAGTCTCATCGACCGTTCTGTAAAATTTATCGAGATATTTTTTTGATACAGAATGACGTGCTTTGAAAAAAGAGGAGACAGAAAAGCTGTCTCCTCAGGGTAGTTGTCAGATTTTGAAAAGAAGATCCGTGTAGCTCGGATACGGCCAAAATTCCTTGCCCGTTTTGTCCTCAAGGAAATCAACGAAACTTCTCAGTTCCTTCATGCACGGAATGATTCTGTCTCTGCAGAAAACAGAGCCCTCCAGAACGTCCGACTTGATGTCCTCATAAGCCTTTGTGAGAATCTCAAGTCCCGATACGCTCGAATAAGCCTTGTCGAGTGCCTCGGAAAGCTTCTCGATGAGATCGCATTCAGCCTTGCACGAAAGCGTGCTTATCACGCTTCTCTGCTTCATTACGCTGTCGGAAAGGCTCGAGATGTATTTGCCCACGGCAGGGATAATATCACGCTTAACCATAGAAATCATGGTCTGAGCCTCTATGTTGATTGTCTTCTCGTACTCCTCAAGAAGAATGTCTCTTCTCGAGTTCATCTCAACCTCGTTGTAGATATTGTGGTCTTTAAAAAGTTTTACGTTCTGCTCGTCGCAGTAGTGCGGGATTGCGTCAACGGCTGTAGCGAGGTTGTGAAGTCCTCTTGCCTTAGCCTCGTCGAGCCACTCGGCGGAATAACCGTCGCCGTTGAAAATGATTCTCTTGTGGTTTCTGTAAACACGGCGGATGAGGTGGCGAAGTGCCTTGTTGAAGTCTTCGGCTTTCTCGAGCTCGTCGGCAAACTGCTTGAGCTCCTCGGCGACTATCGTGTTGAGCATGATGTTCGGGCAAGCAATGCTCATAGCCGAACCGACCATTCTGAACTCGAACTTATTTCCCGTGAATGCAAACGGTGAGGTTCTGTTTCTGTCCGTTGTGTCCTTCGGAAGGTGGGGGAGTGAGGAAACGCCGATTTCCATTCTCTGAGTCTCACGCTCCTCGTATGCACGGTGCTTGTCGAGTGCGTCAAGAATATCGGTTAGCTCGTCTCCGAGGAATATCGAAACGATTGCGGGCGGTGCTTCGCTTGAGCCTAAGCGGTGGTCGTTATTTGCGCTTGCGGCTGAAATTCTGAGCAAATCCTGATATTCGTCAACACCCTTGATAACAGCACAGAGGAACAAAAGGAATGTTGCGTTTTCTGACGGATTTTTTCCGGGAGCGAGAAGATTTCTGCCCGTGTCTGTCGAAAGCGCCCAGTTGTTGTGCTTTCCGCTTCCGTTGACATACTCAAACGGCTTTTCGTGGAGAAGACAGACAAGACCGTGCTTTCTTGCGACATTCTTCATGATTTCCATCGTGAGCTGATTCTGGTCTGTTGCAAGGTTTGTGGTGGTGAAAATAGGTGCCATTTCGTGCTGAGCGGGCGCAACCTCGTTGTGCTTGGTTTTAGCGAGAATACCGTACTTCCACAGCTCCTCGTCGAGCTCTCTCATGTATGCGGCAACTCTCGGCTTGATAGCACCGAAATAGTGGTCGTCCATTTCCTGACCCTTTGGCGGCTTTGCTCCGAAAAGTGTTCTGCCGCAAAGGAGAAGGTCGTCTCTCTTGTTATAAAGCTTCTCGTCTATGAGGAAATATTCCTGTTCTGCACCGACTGTTGTCGTGACCTTCTTTGTGGTCGTGTCGCCGAAAAGACGGAGAACCCTGAGCGACTGGGTGTTGATTGCTTCCATGGATCTGAGAAGCGGAGTTTTCTTATCGAGAACCTCGCCGCCGTAGGAACAGAAAGCCGTGGGGATATATAAAGACTTATCCTTGATGAATGCGTAGGAGGTGGGGTCCCATGCGGTGTAGCCTCTTGCCTCGAAGGTGGCACGAAGTCCGCCCGAGGGGAATGACGATGCGTCGGGCTCGCCCTTGATGAGCTCTTTTCCCGAGAACTCCATGATGATTCTTCCGTCGGCTGTCGGTGTGATGAAGCTGTCGTGCTTCTCTGCCGTGTAGCCTGTCATGGGCTGAAACCAGTGGGTGTAGTGTGTGGCTCCCTTTTCGATTGCCCAATCCTTCATGGCGTTGGCAACTGCATTTGCCACGGAGAGCTCCAATTCTCTGCCGTTGTCGATTGTCTCACGAAGCAGCTTGTAAACATCCTTCGGCAGTCTCTGCTGCATGATGTCTTCGTTGAAGACATTTGTGCCGAAAATTTCAGGTACGGAATCTTTCTGTGCTGTATAGGACATGATTTCCTCCAAATAATAGATAAGAGTGGTTTTGACT
>CAVKLS010000308.1:0-2407 GCA_963657025.1 bacterium
GCATAGAGCCGTTTGATATGAGCGGAATGACTGAGTTTAAGGATGCGTATCTTTCGGGATTCTTAGCCGATATTTATGACGAAACTCCGGGTGCACTCAAAAAGAGGGCGGCTGACAGAATAGAGAAAAGTACCGTTGACGCACTTATGGGAACGGCTGTTGGATATTCAAATGTCAGAATGCTCAACAACTACATGAATCTGAAAAAAGCAGAGATGAAGTATGTGCTGTTTCCTGTTTATCTCATTAACGATACTTACGCCGGAAAGAAATACACCTATGCCGTGAACGGTCAGACGGGTAAGATAGTCGGTGAGCTTCCGTCAAGTAAGTCTAAGCTTTTCGCTTGGGGCGGCGGCTCGTTCGCAATAACCGCACTTATCCTTGCGATACTCACGCTGCTGTGTTCATGAGGAGGTGCAATATGAATAAGAGAATTTTCGGCGGCACAATAAGCCTGCTTATGACTGTTTTGTTAGTAATCGGTACAGCGTTTCCTGTTTTTGCCGATACGGACACAAGTAATGAAAACAGTACTTCTTCGATTAGCACGTTAGGACCTGAGGACAAGCCGCAAAATGCGGGAGAGGGAAAGCCGAGTTGGTTTCCCGAGGGTGACCCGGACGATTTCACAAGATTTCACGATGAGGACGCCGCAAGAGTAGTTGACTATGCGGGAATTTTCACGGCTGACGAGCGTGAACAGCTGGCAGAGAAGCTTGCTTATCTGAAGGAAACCTACGGCTATGATTTCGTATTTCTGTCTGAGGATTACGTCTATGAGGACGTGAACGATTATTTCTACTACGAGACTGACGATTATTATGACTACGAGGATTATAACTACTATCGTCAGTACTACTCGGCATATTTTTACGATTTCAACGGCTACGGTGTAGGCGAGAATTTTGACGGAATAATTCTTTATGTCAATATCACGGATTTCAAAAGAGGCTGGTTCTCATGTGCCACGGGCGCATGCATGAATTTCCTCACGGAAAACACGGTAAATAGGCTTGACGATCAGCTTGAACCGTTTATGCATGACGGAAATTACTCACAGGGTATTTTTGATTACTTCAACAATATTGATGCTATGCTGTCGGCGGCAACAAATCACATTGATTTTCCGAGCTGGTATCCCGAGGACACATCGTCGTTTGTGAGGACAACCGACGAGAGCAAGCCGAGAGTTATCGATAATGCGGATTTATTCTCCGACAGCGAAGAGGAGAGTCTCAACAAGCTGATTAACAAGATGAAGGAAAGCTTCGGCTATGACTTTGTCATCTTGACGGAAAACGAGACTAATACATCGTACGATTTCTACTGCGGAACACTCGGAGAGAGCTACGAGAGCCAATATCTTAACGATTACTACCAATATAACGGCTACGGCACGGGCGAAAACTACAGTGGTGCCATGCTTTATATTAATGATAAGGACGGCTATATAGCGTCCGCATACAATTTCTTCGGAGACTGCGAAAGCTACAACACGAGTGAGGTTAAGGGGAAGTTCAGTATCGACCTTGACGATTACCTGAACGAAAGCCTCAAATGCTATAAGGCGGCAATGAATTTTCTTAAGCACACATCGACTGTTTTGAGGGGAAAGGCTCTCATTATCCACGATGATGTCGAGAATTCTTTGACTGTCGGCGGTATCGGCGGTGCGATTGTCGCATTTATAGTTGTGTTCATCTGCAAGCGCAAGATGAAGACAGTCAGAAAGGCAACAAATGCCGACAGATATGTGACAAGCTTTGATGTCACAAGAAACCGTGACGTTTACCTGAACACCACGACAACAAGGAAAAAAATCGAGCGTTCTTCGTCTTCGGACGGCGGCGGTTCGTCCCATTTCAGCGGTGGATTCTCGGGTGGCGGCGGCTCGAGCCATTCGGGCGGCGGCAGAAGCTTCTGATTGAATACACAATATAGCAAAGGGGCATCGTTTGATGCTCCTTTTGATTTCGAAAATTGGAATTTACTGTTTAATAATCAAAACAAATATGCTAATATTTGAGTATCAAACCAATTAAGGAAAGCGGGTGTTGAAATGAACATTGAAAAATTTTCTGAGCGTGCCGAAAGCATGCGTGTTCTTGGCATAATTGTCGAGCAGAACGGCAAACAGCTTGCAAGATACACAAGCGAGCCGCCTTGCAGAAGAAATGTGTATTCGGTAAGCAAAAGCTTTACATCGGCGGCGGTAGGAATAGCACAGCGAGAAGGACTTATCTCACTCGAAGAGCCACTTTGCGAGGCTTTCAAGGAGGATTTGCCGACAGAAATATCGCCGTATCTTGAGAAAGCAAAAGTGAGAGATTTACTCACGATGAGCTTGGGCCAGGCTAAGCCTTTTCTTATGGGAGCGGACCGACCGTACTATGAGGAGCACGAC
>CAVKLS010000309.1:0-2399 GCA_963657025.1 bacterium
GTCTGATACTTATCCGCAACAAGCAATACCTGATATTCATCCTTATCAAATTCATCAGGAAGATTTTTCTCCGGAAATCCGTTTATTCCGACCTCTGTATATTCCTTATCGTCAATATTTACTTTGCCGGAAAAAGCAACCAGAGCTTTGATATCCTTATAGCCTTTCTTGGTAACATAGTCCTCAAATGCCTGTCTGTACTTAACAGCACCCGCTCTTGACTCGGTAACTACCATAGCTTTTGCGTGTCCGTCCAGTTCGTTCATAACGGTGGTGCGGAAATGCTCAATGATAACCTCGACTCTTTGTGCTATGTTGGTTTCGTGAAGCTGAATAAACCTTGCTATCTGCCTTTTGGCGTCATTTGTTTTAAGCTTCGGGTCATCCTTAATTTCCTTATTCAACTGGAAATAGGTATCGTAAGTTACATAATTTTGCAGAACATCGAGGATGAATCCCTCTTCGATAGCCTGTTTCATGCTGTACAGATGGAATGCAACCTTATTGCCGTGAATATCTTCTCTGCCGAAAAGCTGGAATGTGGTAGGCTTCGGTGTTGCCGTAAATGCAAACATAGAAACATTCGGCTGCTTGCCGTTCTTACTGATTTCATCAACAATCATATCCTCGGCATCGTACTTAATTTCCGCTCCGTTTCCAAGGGTCATTGTAATGGCAGCCATATTCTTTCCGGCTGTGCTTGAATGTGCTTCGTCAATGATTACGGCAAAGTGCTTATCTTTCAGTCCCTTTACAGTATCCACGATATACGGGAACTTCTGAATGGTTGTGGCAATAATCTTTGTATTACCTGAAAGTGCCAATGCCAAATCTGCACTGACGCATTTATCGTCCATAACACGAATCATACCGTCCTTATGCTCAATGCCCATAATGGCTTTCTGGAGCTGCCTGTCAACAACGATTCTGTCCGTGCAGATGATGATATTGTCAAAGATAATCTTGTTGTTATTATCATGCAGAGAAGCCAGCCTGTGAGCAAGCCAGGCAATGCTGTTTGTCTTTCCCGAACCCGCAGAATGCTGAATCAGATAATTCTGGCTTGCGCCGTTATCCACAACATCTGAAAGAACCTTGCGGACGCAGTCAAGCTGATGATATCTCGGGAAGATAACCGTTTCTTTGCGTTTCGGCTTGCCTGTTACGGGGTCTTTTTTCTCCTTAACCTCGATAAACATATACTTGCTGAGAATTTCAAGCAAAGTATCCTTGGAAAGAACATCTTCCCACATATAATAAACGCTGTATTTTTCTTCAAAAATCGGATTGCCCGCACCTTGGTCAATCCCATCGCCTTTACCCATATTAAAAGGCAAGAAGAAGGTGGATTCTCCGTCCAGCTTGGTTGTCATATATACTTCTTCCAAATCCATGGCAAAAGATACCAGAGCACCCGCTTTCCAACGGAATAATCTTGTTTTTGGATTTCTCTGGGTTCTGAACTGAGCGATTGCGTCATGTTAGTCCTGTCCGGCGGGATTACACTTAAGTTCCATTGCAATAATCGCAAGTCCGTTCAGAAAGATTACAAGGTCAATTCGCTCCTTATCACTTGCCCATACCTCTTCGGAAACAGTAAATCTGTTCTCTTTATAAAGGCGGTTCAGCTCCTTGTTAAAGTCCGTTGCGGGCTTTGTGTACATCAGCTCAAGCTTATGATTGGCAATCTCAATACCGTGTTTTAATACATGAAGTCTTGAACCCCTCTGTTTTGTTTCCTGGGTATTGATTTTCTGCACAATTACCTCACGCAGCTCATCCTTATATACCTTTTCAAGTGCTGCCATTTCATCAGGCTGTGTGGCATAAAGGAACTCAAACAGAGTATCTCTGTCAACGGCAAACAATCTGTCAAAGTTAGTTGACGGAGTGATGGTGTATCCCTGTTCTGAAAGCCTTTCCAGTATGAACTTTTGGTAATCTTTTTCGGTAAGCACTTCATTCATCATTGTGCTGGTACCTCCTTTTTGCCGGTAACATATTCGTATATTACAGACTTTTTGTATTCCTCAAGGGTTGTGAGCTGCTCACGCTTTTCTGCAACAGCTCTGTCAATTTCAAAGCATTTGTTGTCGAGAAAATCAGCAATGTAAGCTTGCTCTAAAATCGGTGGAGCAAAAACCATCAACTTTGAAAACTCACTATAGTTAAGTCCTTGTCTTACTCCATTTCCCATGTTATAAAACACTTTCATAACATCATAAGCATGTAACAGGTAATGGAAATATTTTGAGTTAACATCATTTTTCGGCTGTAAATCAATATAAGCTGAAGTAATTATTCCGTGTTCTGTCACAAGTCCTGTTCTCAAGCTCTTTTTATCATTTTGCAAATCAGTAGGTCTAATGATAATATCGCCAGATTCAACAATGTTATAT
>CAVKLS010000310.1:0-953 GCA_963657025.1 bacterium
TTCATATACTACCTTGTCAGCATATTTAAAACCGGGATAATTTCCAGGAATACTTGCTACAATTGTATAAAGTCCGATTTCTTTTGCCTTTTTAATCAGCGGAACCTGATAAACTCCCGCTCCTAAAATTAAGACTTTTTTCATACTTCAAACCTCTCTCTGATTTTCGTTATGTTCTATATTCGTCAAATCCCTCACCACATATTGCGGAGAATTAGTCTGACCGATAAATAATCTGCCCACATAGCTGCCGACCACTCCGAGTGAAATCAAGATAACACCCGAGAAAAAGCACATGGCAGCTATAATCGAAGTCCAGCCTTCTGGTATTGCAGGATGAAGCAGTTTCCTGATAAGCAAAATAATTCCCGTCAAGAAGCCTATTAATGACAGAATGCAGCCGGCAGAGCTGACAACTCTCATCGGCATCATCGAGAAGCCGAATATATTCGAGTAAAGACCGATTAGCTTTTTCAGAGTATAGGTTGATGTGCCAACCTCACGCTCAAAGTGCTCAATCGGCACGCATCCTATATTATTGGTTATTCTTAAAAATACGCCCTGCAAATGTACATTTGGGTGATTGTACTCAATAGCATAATCTCGCACATATTTTCTTATCATCCAATAGCTTGAGGTCTTCATCCACTTAGGCTTATGAATGAGCATACGCACGGTAAAATGGTTGAGCGAACTTCCCATTCTTCTGAAAAGGCTCTCTTTTTTCTCGGGATAATAGCCGTAAACTATGTCATATCCCTCGTCCATTTTTTCCTTGAGGCGTATTATCTGCGATGGGTGCGTTTGCATATCATCGTCCATAGCTATGATATAATCACCCGTCGCATATTTCAGTCCTGCCATTATCGCATTATGCTGTCCCGCATTTTTGCCGAGATTTACAACCTTTATATATGAGTGCTTTTTTGCCATTTCATAAAGCACCTTTATGG
>CAVKLS010000310.1:999-2398 GCA_963657025.1 bacterium
CCTTTATGGTTGCTCCGCCGTCGGGCGAACAGTCATTTACCAGTACAATTTCAAATTCACCGATTTTCAAACGGTCAAATTCCTCTGCTATCAAATTTGAGACCTTTTCGATTGTTTTCGATGACTTATAGCAAGGAATTACCACGCTGTACTTTGCCACTTCTTACCCCCAGAAACTCTTAACGGTCTCGCATACCTTCTCGACCTCTTTTTCGGTCAAACCGTAATACATAGGAAGTCTTGTCAAGCGATTGCTTTCCTTTGTGGTGTAAACATCCTCACCCGCAAAATAACCGAAACGAAGACCTGCCTCTGCTGAATGAAGCGGAACATAGTGGAACATGGAGTAAATACCGTTTTCCTTGAGATAAGTTATCATAGCAGTGCGCTCCTCAAGGTTCTTAAGCTTAATCCAGAACATATGAGCATTGTGCTCGCAGTCCTCGGGGATATGTGCAATTTCAATTTTGCCATCTCTCTCAAGCGGAGAAAGAAGCTCGTGATACTGATTCCAACGGGCAAGTCGCTCGTTATTGATCTTTTCAGCCTCTTCAAGCTGCGCAAGAAGATAAGCCGCATTCATGTCTGACGGTAAATACGATGAGCCGTAACCAACCCAAGTGTACTTGTCGACCTGACCTCTTAAAAAGCGGCTTCTGTTTGTTCCTTTTTCACGCAAAACCTCAGCGGGCTCGTTGTTCTCGGCATCTCTGATAAGTAGTGCGCCGCCCTCACCCATGGAGTAATTCTTTGTCTCATGAAAGCTGAAGCAGCCAAAATCTCCGATTGTGCCAAGAGCCTTGCCGTGATAGGTGCTCATTACGCCCTGTGCGGCATCCTCTACAACCTTGAGGTTATATTTCTTTGCGATTTCCATAATCGTGTCCATCTCACAGCCAACGCCTGCATAATGAACGGGAACGATAACACGGGTCTTATCGGTTATCGCAGCCTCGATTTTAGTCTCGTCAATATTCATGGTGTCAGGTCTGATATCGACAAACACCAGCTTAGCTCCGACAAGAGCGAATGCATTTGCCGTCGACGAGAAAGTAAAGCTCGGAAGAATAACTTCGTCACCCGGCTTTAAATTACAAAGCAAAGCAGCCATCTCCAAAGCATGGCTACCCGATGTTGTAAGCAGTACCTTCTGACTTCCTGTCATATTCTCAAGAAGCTTGTGGCATTTCTGGGCAAATGCACCGTCGCCGCAAATCTTATTGGAAGCAATCGCCTCCGCGATATAATCCTTTTCTTTCCCTACATAGGGCGGCTTATTAAAATAAATCAAAACTGTTTCCCCCTATAAAACCAGTTTAAAATCAAATTCGCTGTTTATCATTCCCTCGCATATCCCCGTGAAAACGCAGAATACTCTCTCTCTCTCTCTATATATATA
>CAVKLS010000311.1:0-2398 GCA_963657025.1 bacterium
AAATTAAAAATGTTGATTTTATTACCTTGCGATTTACCGATGAAAATCGTGCACAGGTTGCCGAGGTTATAAAAGCCTTTGAAAAAAACGAAAGATTACACGGAGAATTCACAAAAGGATTATATTATAGAGGTATCATATAATGTCGAATAAATTATATGTCAAAAAGTTTAGGGAAGGAGCCATGCTTCCTAAGAGAGAAACCATAGGTTCGGCAGGTTACGATTTGTGTTGCCTTACAGATGAGCCTATTACCGTTTCACCTAATGAGCGTAGGCTTATACCGACAGGTATCGCAATAGAGATTCCAGAGAATACTGTGGGACTTGTTTATTCAAGAAGCGGCTTATCGCTAAAGCACGGAATACATATGGCAAATGATGTCGGAGTTATCGACAGTGATTATCGCGGAGAATTAAAGGTACCGATTCACAACCGTTCCGATGAGCCATACACAATTAACTGCGGTGACAGGATTGCTCAGCTTGTTATTACGCCTATTCTTACTCCTGAGGTGGAGGAAGTTGATACGCTTTCCGATACGGTCAGAGGAGAGGGCGGCTTCGGCAGCACAGGAAAGAAGAGAGAGGGTTAATTAATGGCAAATAATGAAAAAAGAGTTAGCCCCGTTGCGGACGAGAAAGAGCTTGGCGTAGACCTCGGCTCGGCGAATACAGTAATTTTTCAGAGAGGCAAGGGCATAGTCTTGCGTGAGCCGTCTGTTATTGCTATCGATATGAGAACCGACGAAGTTGTTTCTTGCGGCAGAGATGCTCAGGATATGATAGGCAAGACGCCTGAGAATATCATGACCATTAAGCCTATTGCAAACGGTGCCGTTGCTGATTTGTCGGCTTGTGCCGCTATGCTTAAGTACTTTCTGCGTAAAATTCTGAAAGGACCTTCGCTCAGAAAGCCGAGAGTTATTATCTCTGTTCCCGCAAGCTTAACCGATGTTGAAAGACGTGCGGTAGAAGATGCGGCAAAACAGGCGGGAATATCTGCTGTCAGTTTGTTTGAAGCACCTATGGCGGCTGCACTTGGAGCAGAACTTCCCGTGGGAGCGGCAAAGGGAAGCTTCGTGCTGAATATTGGTGCCGGAGTATCCGAGGCGGCAGTTATTGCACTGGGGGATATTGTTTCGTCTGCAGGCTCTAAGGTCGGTTCAAGCGATATCGACACAGCACTGATAAGCTATATGCGCAAGCAATACGGACTTATAATCGGAAGAAAAGCTGCTGAGGAATTGAAAATTAAAATCGGAAGCGCATATCATACGTCAGAAAACGGATTTGCAGAAATCCGAGGCAGAAGTGCCGTTGACGGTCTTCCGAGAAGTTATTCTGTCCAGGGCGACGAGATAAGAGGAATTATACAGCCTGTTGTTGTCAGAATTTCAGAGCTTATTGCAAAGTGTCTTGAGGAAGCTCCTGCAGAGCTTTCAGCTGATATATTTGATTCCGGTATTGTCCTGACGGGCAGCGGTGCAGAGCTTGACGGTTTGGCTGACTTTATTTCAGAGTACATCGGAGTTAAGGTAATTATTCCTGACAGAATGAGAGACTGCGTAGCCGAGGGAACGGGAAAGGCTCTTGATCTCGTAGTGAGTGACAGAGGCGTTCGCCGCTTCAAGAGAAATACTATTTAACACGAAGGGATAGCTTTCATATATGAAAGGTTTTTTCAGAGGTAATGCTTTTAAAACGATGCTGACCCTGGTTGTTATACTCGGAGCATTTACCATTCTTTCAATCACGACCGGAGATAGTACGATTTCCGGTTTCTTTCAGGGATTCATAAGTCCCATGCAGGATACTGCTAACAGTGTTCTCGGAAATACCTCGGATAATCTCGGTTTGTCCGATATGACGAGGTCGGAGCTTGAGTCTTATGCCTCAACGCTTGCCGAGGAAAACGCACAGCTTAGACAGAATCTTGCCGATTACTATGATGTAAAGCAAAAGAACGAACAGTATGCCGAGGCCATAGGAATTGTTAACAGTGATTCTAACATAAGCTTGCTTGCGGCGTCGGTTATTTCACGAGATCCGACAGATGTTTACATGGGTTTCGGACTTGACGTCGGAACGCTTGATGGCGTAGAGCTCAATGATGCCGTTATCACCAGTCAGGGTATAGTCGGAATTGTAAGTGAGGTTTACTCTTCTTCTTGCAGAGTCGAGACCATATACAGTGAAAGCCTTGAGGTTGGAGCTGTTTGCGAGGAATTCAGCGAAAACGGCGTTGTCGGTTCTGATTCCGCCAGTGCAAATGCGGGTACGGTATATCTCAAGTATCTTGATAACAGCACCAAAATCACGCAAGGCTCTATTATCACAACATCAGGCTCAGGCGGACTTTTTCCGAAGGGACTTGTTATCGGAACGGTACAGTATAT